>JAHRWO010000249.1 GCA_019105125.1 Flavobacterium sp. | reverse complement strand
TCGAAATATCACTTTCCGAAACCATTGCCGTTACTTGTAATCTTGAAGCGCCTTCAATACTTACTAAAGGCATTCCTGGATTGGCCATATCGCCTTCTTTTACGAAAGTATTAGTAACCGTTCCTGAAAATGGAGCAGTAATGTTTGAATAAGAAAACTGCGCCATAACTTCATTACGCATTTGTTTCACTGCTTCTAATCCTGCTTTTGCCATTTCGTAGCGAGCCGTCATATCATCTAATTCTTTTTGAGAAGCCGATTGTTGTGCAAACAAATTCACAAAACGATCATAATCTTTTTTGGCATTGTTATAAGCAGCTGTAGCTTGTGTGATGGAAGCATCTACTTGTGCTTTTTTAGCTTGTAAATCCGTATTATTGATGCTTACCAAAAGTTGCCCAGCCGAAACATTTTGTCCCACTTTTACATTTACTTTGGTTACATAACCCATCATTCTAGTACTTAAATTGGCACTATTTTCAGATTCAATTTTCCCACTTGCCGTTACATACGGACTATTTGAATTTCCTGAATTCCCAGCTACTTTTACTGAAATTGCAGGTAAATCTGCTACATTTTCTTTTTTATCACTTCCACAAGAAGTTAAGATTAATGAAGACAAAGTGATTATTGTTATTATTTTTTTCATAGTGTTATTTCGTTAAAAATTGTAAGTATTGTTTTGCAAAGTTATATTCGAAAACGGCTTGCAAATGTTCTAATTCTTTTTGCGCCATTTGCGTTTCAGCCATCAGTAAATCGGTTGTTTTTTCTAATCCTTGTGTAAATCTGTTTTGACGAATTCTGTAAGCTTCTTGAGATTGTTCAAAAGCTAATTGTGATAAGTTCACTTTGTTTTCAGCGTCAAGCAATTGACGATTGGTTTTGTTCAATTCTAACTGACTTTGTTTTTTGTATTGTTCGGTTTCAACCGTTGCTTTTTCAAAATCAGCTTTTGCTTTTTGTGTTTTTCCGATATTCTTATAGCCATCAAAAACATTCCATGATAATTGAGCACCTACTACATATCCTTTTGCTGAAGTTTGAAACACATGTTGGTCATACAATTCATAACTTCCAAAAGCATTTAATCGTGGTAAGAATCCAAATTTAGACGATTGAAACATTTTTTGATACGCTTCAGCAGACTTTTGCATCGCTTGAATATCTTTTCTAGAATCGGAAAGTGTTGTATTGATACTTTCAATTGCAATTGCATTATCTAATGCTTCAGCTGGTTTATACGTTTTTCCTGTCATATCTTCGTTTAATAAAAATGCTAAATAATCGGATGCGTTTTGAACATTGGATTTGGCATATTGCAATTGATTCGTAATCTCATTTACACGAACTTGCACATTTAATAAATCGGTTTTTTGTAACATTCCGTTTTTGAAATAATTTTCTACCAATTTCAAATTCCCTTGTGCTGTTGTATTTGCTTTCTCTAAAACTTTTACTGCTTTATACGCCAATTGCAATTGCATATACGCTTTTGAAACTTCTAATTCTAAATATTCTTTTGTACGTTCTGTTTGAAATTGAAAAGCATCCATTTTAGCTCTTGCAGCTTGTCTTCCATACAAACCATCTAAATTAATTAGAGGTTGTAGCACCTCGATTCTAGTTGCAAAATTTTGCGTTTTATCAGGATCATTTAACAATGCTGGATTAAAGTCGGAAGCCGTTAAAATTTCTTGATTTAATTTTGAACCAAACGCCATCAGAGGATTAGTAGTAACTATTCCAGTATGCGAAACGTTAATATTAGGTAAAAAAAGTGCACTCGATTGACGATAATCTGCCTTTGCAGACTGAAATGATTTTTCGGCCACTTTAATTTGTAGGTTATTCTCAGTGACTTTCTGTATCAAATCATTTTTTGAAATCGTTAACGTATCTTGCGCAAAAGCCGAAATAGACACCAATCCAAGTACGATTATAAAAGTGATTTTTTTCATAGTATAGTTTTATTCTTATTTTATGTTACAAATTTACGTTGACAAAAAAAGGTAGTCGGTAACAAGAGTTACACAGCCCAGTGACAAATGTTACAAAAAGAAAGAGCGCCTACAAAAGACGCTCTGACTAACCAACCAATAAAACTAAACAATCATTATCTTTCAATGAATTGTTTATCAAAAATATATCTTTCAAAAAAACCAATCAGCAACATTTGTTACATAAAAAAACGCCCCGATAAAATCGAGGCGTTTAAATTTATTTTGAAAAACTATTCCGCTTTTTTCTCAGCAGCTTTTTTAGATGAACAACATCCACCTGATTTAGCTTCTGAACCGCAAGATTTTTTTTCTGCAGTTGAACAAGATTTTTCAGTTTTAGCTGTTTCTTTTTTTGCTTTTTTCTTTGGCTCTTGTGCGTTAACATTCATTGATAACATGAAAGCGGCAACAGCCATTATAGAAACTAATTTTTTCATTTTGTGTATTTTTAAAATTGTTATTTATTCTTTTTTGTTTGTATTGTACTATCACAAATATATAGAATTTCAGAAATAGTACTCTTATTTTTTCAATATTTTAACAGTATTATTTTTTTATTACTTTTTGAGACACATAAAATTTATCATCAAAAATAAAGGTAATAATTACTATTTTACTATTAGTAGAAGACAACTCAAAGTTCATAGCATTTTTTCCAACCGTAGTATCTTCTATTTCTCCTTCTTCGATAATCTTACCATCTAAACTTGTCAACATGTAGTTTAATTTAGCTGCATACGGCATATCAAACTCAACTCTTACAGTGTCATTTGATGTTGGATTTGGAGAAACTGTAAACGAAAACGGATTTTTACCATCAATTTGAGGTGTGCTTAATAACGGATTTTTAACTAATTTAACTTCATAAACCGTTGGGTCAGCACTCGTTAGATTAGTTTGATTATCCGTAAAAGCTGAAGGAGATGAACTTTGAATCCCTCCAAATAAATGTCCAATTACAAATTCATTATCTGTAATATTGGACAACTGAATTACTTCATTTGAATAATGCGGTAAATTTTCGTTCGGAATAAATTCCGCGCCTGCTCCTTTTAAATTAGGCATTTCTACAGGTAATTGATATTCAATAATACTTCCATCTGCAAAACGCGTTGTTCTACTGATGGTTTTCACAAACGGTACGGTATCATCTTGTATTAATGTCCCATTTTGATAATAATATTGACTTATTCCACCAAAAAACAAATTATGCATTCTGTTATTGGTAGCATCATACAAACAAGCCTTCCCACTGTGATAATTGCTCAAATATTGATTAAATTGCGTCTGTGGAAAATAACCTCCTGCTTTAATATCAACTGGATATAAAAACGGTAAATCCACTGCAATTTGGAATACACCAGACGAAATCGTGTAACCTAATTCTCCATTAGGAAAAATTTGAGGCAACAAATTATAATCGCGACGGTGTAAATGAACCGCATCTACAATTTCTTCATAATTGGCATAGCTCAAATTACTCCCCGAATTATCAATCGTAAATTTTCGAATAGCATTGGAATACGTTTGGGTAAATGTTGGGTTGTTCATTGGATTGTATCTTCCATCAAAACGATGTCCGCCCACTAAATAAAATGTATTCCCAATTTTACCCAACTGTCCACCTGTAATCGCAAAAACATTATTAGTAATTTGCTTGAAATACGAAGTAATTGGAGTTCCCGCCACAATAGCATTAATCAAATTAGGCACATCAACTGAAGTCAGATTGTTGAACGTTTTATGATCGGCAGCTGTTGTTGAATAAGCATAACCACCTATAATATACAAAGCATCACCATCTTGACAAAAGTTCATGTTTGTCGATTGCAATTGCTCTTTAATTCCTGTCGGAAGCGAATTCACGGAAGCCGACCAAGATTGCTGTGTTGCAATATCAACCACATAAATATCGGTATTGTTTTGCGCTCCTGGAAAAGCATTGAAAGGTTGACGGGCATGAACACCATCTTTTCGACCTCCAATGATTAGCCATTTTCCATTATGTTGCGCAAATGCATACGAATGCAATCCAGGTAATCCTGAAACAGAAACTGGTGTTAACACCACATCATATTCAAAGGTGCTTTGTGCTATTGTTGACTGAAAAAAAGCCAACAAAAACACGATTAAATTTTTTTTCATTTTATTCCATTATAAGTTAAGCTTGTGTAAAAACACAAACATAAAAATCAACTTTTTAAGTGTTAGGAAATGAAAAACCTCGGCGGATGCCAAATGGAATGTTGGTATTTAGAAATAAAGATTTTCTCGTAGTTCGATTGTTCTTTTTCGATTTGAAATTCAGGGAAAGTAATTTCAGGTTTAAAATCCAATTCACTTACAAATTGAACGGGACTAAAATTCAAACTCATGATGATTTTTCCTTTCTCACAACCCGAAGATGCTGAATCAGATTTATGACAAGTTTGTTCGCAATTTTCACTCGCAAGCATTTTCATTGCTCTTACAGACGGCAAAGCCACCAAAAGCAAAAGATAAACGCATAATATGTGAACAGAAAATTTCATTCAACAAATATATACAAACTTTAAAAACATTTGGTAACAATTGTTACACAAGAAATTAAGATTTCTTCTTCTTGAAAAAATCACTTATCATATTGAAGAACAATCCTCCCATTACACCACCATATAAAGTACTATTTAAGGGTTTCGAAGTAATTGAACACGTTCCAGAAACACAACCAATATAATGGTAATAAGCATAACCTGAAATTAATCCGACTAGAACTCCAATAAGAGTAATTATGATTTCCTTTTTATTCATCTCGTTTTAAAAGGACAAAGTTACAATGTACACAAATGTAAAAGAGTAACAAAAGTTACTAAAACTGAAAATAAATGAACGGCTGTGTATCGGCAGAAGCGGTTGCATACACTACCCAATAAATCAATCCTAGTAAAACAGCTTTTGCAATCAATGGCAATGTCGAAAATGTTTTTTGCATACCAGCTAAAGTTTTCACTGGAATAAAATGCCAAATTACACCAATTGCAATTAGTAAAAAGACATTTTTATATCCTAAAATGATGGTTTGCCATTGCTCAAGATTGAAAGTTAACTTGGTAATATTATCGGCAATTTGAAATGCGGTGGCAAAGTCTTTCGCTCTAAAAAACAACCAACAAAACACCACAAAATGAAAAGTCAAGACAACTTGAATCGTTCTTACAAATACGTTCTTAGGTAATTTTATAAACTGTCCAAAGAATTTTTCTACTACTAAAGCCAATCCATGTAAAACTCCCCAAACAACAAATTTCCAAGAAGCGCCGTGCCATAACCCACCTAATAACAT
>JAHRWO010000184.1 GCA_019105125.1 Flavobacterium sp. | reverse complement strand
GGTTGGGATGCTGGCTCGATTACAACTCCTCTAAAAGAATATATTGACCAATTAACAGATAAAAATCTGAAAATTTTAATCCCAGGAGCGGGAAATGGTTATGAATTTGACTATCTAATTGAAAACGGATTTCAAAATGTTTTTGTTGTTGATATTGCAGAAACTCCTCTAAACAATATCAAGATGAGAAAACCAGAATTTGCTTCACATTTGATACATTCTGATTTTTTTGCCTTGGATATGACTTTCGACTTAATCATAGAACAAACGTTTTTCTGTGCTTTACCGCCTGAAATGCGTCCGCAATATGTTGAAAAAATGGCTTCGCTATTAAATCCAAATGGAAAATTAGCAGGACTATTATTTGACTTTCCATTAACAACTGACGGTCCGCCATTTGGAGGTTCTGTAACCGAATATTTGAATCTGTTTTCAGATAAATTCAACATAAAAACACTAGAAAAAGCACATAATTCGATAAAGCCGCGAGAAAATAAAGAACTCTTTTTTATCTTTGAAGTCAAATAACAACACAAATGGAAAATATCATTTTAACGCACGAAGAAATCAAACACAAAACCAAACGAATTGCTTACCAAATTTTCGAAACCTTCGTAAATGAAGAGGAAGTAATTTTAGCTGGAATTGCAAATAACGGTTATATTTTTGCCCAAAAAGTTGCTGAAGAATTGGCACTGATTTCTACTTTAAAAGTGACTCTTTGTGAAGTTAAAATCAACAAACAAAAACCACAAGATGTTGTAACGACTTCTCTGACTCCAGAATATTATCAAAATAAAGCCTTAGTCTTAATTGACGACGTTTTAAGTTCTGGAACTACCTTAATTTACGGTGTAAAACACTTTTTAGAGGTACCACTAAGCAAGTTCAAAACAGCAGTTTTAGTTGATAGAAATCATAAAAAATACCCTGTAAAAGCTGATTTTAAAGGATTGTCATTATCGACTTCCTTACAAGAACATATTCAAGTAGTTTTTGAAGAAAACAACTCGTACGCTTATTTAAGCTAACAAGTTCTCTATTTCATTTGCAATTTGATCTACCGACTTATCATCTACGATAACTATTTTCGTTGCCTGATGATAATAAAAGTTTCGGTCGAATAAGTGTTTATTGATAAAATCTTTCAAAGAAACCTCATCTTGATTGTGAAGCAATGGACGTTGCGCTTTCTCATTAATTAATCGGTTTACTAAAGTATCTACCGAAGCTTTTAAATAAATAGAAAACACTCCTTCTTGAAGTAATAGTTCGTGATTGTTGTAGTAACATGGCGTACCTCCTCCTAAACTTAATACAAAGTCATTTTCTCTAGTTAAAAAAGTTTTCAAAACTTGATTTTCTTTTTTTCGAAAATAAATTTCACCTCTAGTTTGAAACAATTCAGCAATCGAAATTTGAGTTTCTTTTTCTATTTCTTGGTCCAAATCATAAAAAGGAATTTGCAGCTTCTTCGCTAAAAAAGCACCTATTACCGACTTACCGCACCCCATGTAACCTAATAAAACTATTTTCATAAATAAATAATCCCTTATAAATTAAAGGGTTAGGAAATTAATTGTAAAAAAAGACAAATTTATAAGAAATTCCCATTGCAAAATAAATAAATGTTTATATATTTGCACCCGCATTCAAGGAAATAAAATGACTTGGTAGCTCAGCTGGTAGAGCACATCACTTTTAATGATGGGGTCCTGGGTTCGAATCCCAGCCAGGTCACTACATAAAACTTATTTCTTGAACGCACCGACTTGGTAGCTCAGCTGGTAGAGCACATCACTTTTAATGATGGGGTCCTGGGTTCGAATCCCAGCCAGGTCACAGCAAAAAGTTATTCGCAATAGTGAGTAACTTTTTTTATTTTAGGCCAAGTGGAGAAACGGTAGACTCGCCATCTTGAGGGGGTGGTGCTCGTAAGGGCGTGAGGGTTCAAATCCCTCCTTGGTCACGATTATAACGTATTTATTAGTGTTTCAAAGGTTTTTAGTAAACATTTAGTCAACGGACTTGATTTTTTATCTTTTATCCTAAAAAACTTATTACTATATTTGTAGAAGTATCACACATGCCAGTGTAATACTATTTGAACAAAAAAAGAGGGAACTTATAAAAGCTCCCTCTTTTTCTTTATTGGTACTCTATTTCATTGATAATAGTATTGATTTTAGATACTTTATTTATTTTTTCATCTAAAAGCATTTTCTTTTGAAGTGGGCTTTTTGAAAAATAATATTGATCATTAAATTTTTTTTCAATTTCAAGAATTTGTTTCTTCTTTTTTTTGATAGCCTCCTTTTTCAAATGCTTTAAAAATTTTTTCTCTTTCTGCTCTGGTTTCTCAAAATTAAAATTCATATCTAAGCACCAGTTTTTAACCTCCTCATATTGCCAACGCTGAGAAGGTTTTGATTTTAAAAGATTTACAATAATTGTTTTTAGTCTTAAATCTACAATTTTTGATAAATCAAATTTTTCATTCAATTTCAATTCAATCAAATTTGATTTATCAAAATACTTTAACTTATTATCACCGTTTATTAACTCAATAATTATTACTCCTAAAGTGTAATAGTCAAAACTTGATTCTAATAAAGATAAACCATGAAATTTTAAGTGAGTTTCTGGAGGTGAATACCAATATTTACTTAATTCACTAATTAAATACCTATCCTTTATATTAAAAAAAGAAGAAGAACCAAAGTCACCAATTACTAAAGATTCTATACTATTGGTTTTAAAAAAAATATTAGCTGGTT
>JAHRWO010000179.1 GCA_019105125.1 Flavobacterium sp. | reverse complement strand
AAACTTATTGATACTGCAGGTCGTATCGATAAATTCAACAGCAAATACGCTAAAAAAGCTAAATAATTTTTCGCTTTTTAAAAATAATAAGAAAGCTTCACATTTTGTGAAGCTTTTTTTGTGGAATAAATTGTACTTTTGAATTTACAATTTGAAAAACTTATCGTACAGACAAGTCATTGACTTGTCTCAACAAAATACAAAAATATGAACTATATACTTTTTGACGGAACCGTTCGCAATGCGTTACTTCCTTTTACTTTTACTCGTCCAGTAGCTGATATTCGTATCGGAATTTTAACGATTCGCGAAAAGTGGGAAAAATATCTAGGATATACCACCACAACGCTTACCGAGGAATATTTAATGGAGAAATATCCAATGGTAGAAATGGAAGAAAACATCATGATTAACTCTTCGTTCTTGCCTAATCCGATTTTAATTGATATGGTTCAAAATCTGAATCCGAAGGAAGCGATTCTTTTTGGAGAAGAAATCATCGCTTTTCATACACACGATACACAAGAAGATATTGATTTTGATGAATATGAATTAATTGAATACGAAGGTGACGTTTTACGAATTGAAAACACTTGGGATATTTTCGCAAAGAATGATGCGGCTATTCGTGAAGATTTTGAATTACTTACAGAAGATAGATTCTCTCAACCAATTCCAAAAAGCGTCAATGTAATTGCGCCAGAAAATATCTTTATCGAAGAAGGAGCGAAGCTAGAATTTGTAACGTTAAATGCTTCAACCGGACCAATTTACATCGGGAAAAATGCTGAAATCATGGAAGGTTCGGTTATTCGTGGACCGTTTGCTTTATGTGAAGAAGCACAAGTAAAATTAGCTACTAAAGTGTACGGAGCCACAACTGTTGGACCGCACTGTCGTATTGGTGGTGAAGTTAATAATTCTGTTTTATTTGGTTATTCTAATAAAGGTCATGATGGGTTTTTAGGGAATTCTGTTTTAGGAGAATGGTGTAACATTGGTGCCGATTCGAATAATTCTAATTTAAAAAACAACTATGAAGAAGTGCGTTTGTGGAGTTATGAAACCGAAGGTTTTGCTCGCACAGGTTTACAATTCTGCGGATTAATGATGGGTGATCACAGTAAATGTGGCATCAATACCATGTTCAATACAGGAACCGTTGTTGGAGTTTCAACGAATATTTTTGGATCTGGATTTCCAAGAAATTTTGTACCAAGTTTCTCATGGGGTGGCGCTTCAGGATTTACTACTTACATCACTAAAAAAGCTTTTGAAACGGCTAAAATTGTAATGAGTCGCCGTCATGTAGCATTCACAGAACAAGATGCTAAAATTTTAGAGTACGTTTTTGAAGAAACAAAAAAATATAGAAAAGAATAATCAATAGCTTCTAAACTCAAAAACTAAAGTATGATAAAATTTGGCCTATTTTTAATGACATTTTGCTGTAGTTGGATTTCTTTTGCCCAAATAACTCTTTCACAAACTAATTCAAATGCAATTACTCCAAGTAATTCAATAGTGTGTAGTGTTGGAAGCTTTACAGAAGAAAATACATTCTACCGTGCTTTCAACCTCGATGCTTTAGGGTATGATTCTTTTGATGTACAACGTGTAGATTTTGCAGTTGAAGCTTTTACTGAAGGCACTTCACCATATTTTGTTGAGGTTTTGATTTATAGTGTTTCTGATGGAGTTTTTCCTACGGCAACACTTAATTTAGAAAGATCTCAGTTAGTTGAAATAACTACAGCTGAGGTAAATACACTTAAGCAAATCACCTTGACAAGTCCTGTAATAATTTCAAGTGCTGAAATGGTTGTAGGATTAAGATTAACAAATGGTGTGCCTGCAAATGTTTTATTTTATTTAGGATCAAATGCAAACGGACAATCTGCTCCTGTTTATATGTTAGCTCCTGCATGTTCTATAACAACACCAACTGATATAGCTTCGATTGGTTTTCCCAACATGCATTTGATTTTAAACGTTTCAGGTAATGCAACTCTTTCTTTAAACGATTTAGTTTTAGGTCCTGAAACGTATATGTTATATCCAAATCCTGTTGCTAATTCACTAAAATTTCATTTTGTTCTTCCAAATGAAGTTGAAAAAGCTTGTGTTTTCAATAATCTTGGTCAAAAAATGGATTTGAAATACGAAAATGAATCTTTTGATTTTTCACAATTATCAAGAGGTATTTATTTGCTCTCCATTCAAACTAAATTAGGAAGCCTAACAAAAAAAATTATAAAAGAATAAAAGGATCGATTTATTTTAAGTATTATCCATGTGATTTTTATAACTTTGCAACCTCAATTTTTTGACAACGATTTCATTAATTGAGTTGTACTTATGGAAAACAAGAAAAAAGTCGCGTTCTACACTTTAGGATGCAAATTAAACTTCTCAGAAACGTCTACTATTGCACGTGATTTTCAAAATGAAGGTTTTGAACGTGTTGATTTCGAAGAAATTGCCGATATTTATGTAATTAATACCTGTTCGGTTACTGATAACGCGGATAAGCAATTCAAGCAGATTGTTAAAAAAGCAATGAAGCTGAATG
>JAHRWO010000158.1 GCA_019105125.1 Flavobacterium sp. | reverse complement strand
CCGTGCAAATTATCAATAATCCCGAGGCTAAAGGATCTAAAGTTCCAGCGTGACCAATTTTGAATTTCTTTGGTAAATCGTATTTGCGCTTTAAAATGTATTTCAATTTATTTACCGCTTGAAACGAAGACCATTTCAAAGGTTTGTCAATTAAAAGTACTTTTCCTGCTAAAAATTCTTCGGCACTCATTATTTATATAAATTAAAGTACGCTAATAAAAGAATTCCAGCAACAATTCTATACCAACCCCAAGGTTTGAAACCATATTTTTTGATGATTTCTATAAAAAACTTGATAGCTAAAACCGCTACAATAAAAGCCACAACATTTCCGACAATAAACATTTTTGTATTTTCGGGTGTTTTTAAAATCAATTCGTACCCTTTTAAACCACTTGCTTCATACGATTTTAAAAAGATAGAATAACACGTAACAGCTAGCATAGTTGGTACTGCTAAAAAGAATGAAAATTCGGCCGCAGCTTGTCGGGTTAGTCCTTGTTGCATACCGCCAATAATACTTGCTGCACTTCGGCTCGTGCCTGGCATCATGGCTAAACATTGCCAAAAACCAATTGTTACCGCTTTTTTTATGGTAATATCTTCTTCTTTAAAAATAGTTGGATTCTTAAAAAATCTATCAACAAATAATAAAATGATTCCGCCAATGATAAGCACAATTGCAATTGGTGTTGGGTGTTCTAAAACCGCTTCAATTTTATCGTCAAATAACTTTCCTAGTATTAAGGCTGGGATAACGGCAAAGGCTAATTTAATAAAGAATTGAAATTTCGAGAAATCGAAAAACTTCTTCCAATACAAAACTACGACTGCCAAAATAGCCCCAAATTGAATAGAAACTTGAAATAGTTTGGTGAATTCCTCTTTTTCAATTCCAAAATAAGAACTCGTAAAAATCATGTGTCCCGTTGAAGAAACTGGTAAGTATTCCGTTAGGCCTTCAATGATGGCAATGATGATAGCTTGTAAAATATCCATAAAGTATTACTTCTTCGGATTTTTTAAAATAGAGTAAATCGTAATTCCGAATCCAATTAAAACTACAGTTGGAGCTAAGCGGATTCTTCTAAAACTGAATAATTCATCTGCTTTAAAAACATTTGGATCGTCGCTTCCGCCACCACTCATTAAAATAAATCCAAGAGTAATAACGGCTAATCCAACTAAAAGAATTTTATAGTTTATCTTATCAAAAAGAAATTCCGGTTTGTTATTATTTTCCATTTTTATGTTTTTTTAAATCCACTGAACACTGTAAACTGAACACTGAATACTAATAAAGATCGTCTGTTTTTAAATTTAAGAAGCGTTGCGTAGCAAAGAAGGTACTAATCCAAGTGATTAGAATTCCAATTCCTAAAACACCTGTAATTACTATTCCAAGTGAAACGTAATCTTTAGCAATGCCTAAACTTGGGAATAATCCATCTACATAAATAGCCAAAGCAATAATTCCGATAATTGCTAATCCAGAACCAATTAATCCTAATTTAATACTTCTCCAAATGAATGGTTTTCTAATGAACGATTTTGTCGCTCCTACCATTTGCATGGTTTTAATAGTGAATCTGTGTGAATAAATTGATAATCGCATAGAACTGTTGATTAACAACATCGCTACAACCGTTAAAATTCCACTGATAATTAAAATCCAAAACGTGATTTTTGTTACGTTTTCGTTTACCATATCTACTAATTCTTTATCGTAGATAATTTCCGAAATCATTTCGTTTTTACGAATGTTACGCTCAATTTTTTTGATACTATCTGCGTTAACGTAATCACCTTTTAAGTGAATGTCAAATGAATTTTGAAGCGGATTGAAACCTAAAAACTCCATAAAATCTTTTCCAACGATGTCCACATTATTTTTAGCAGCACTATCCTTATGAACAAACGCATATTCTTTGATGAATTTTGCATTTTTCATTTCAGTATCAAAAGCATTGATGATAGAATCATTTGCATCGTTATCAAAGAAAACGGTCATCGGGATGTTTTCTTTAAAATCGTTGGTTATCTTTTTCGAATTAATTACAAAAAGTCCTAAAGCTCCTAAAAGGAACAATACTAAAAAGATACTCAATACTACCGAAAAGTAGGATGAAATCAAACGTCGTTTGTTGTAATTTTCAAAAGATGATGCCATATAATTCTATTTAAGCCGTAAAAATAGTAAAGAAATTTTGTTTACATAGAATATAACAACAAAGTTTTAACTTTAGTATTATAAAATGTATTTTTGCACCGAAAAAAATAGTGGTCAGTCACAGTCGCAGTCATCAGTTGTTCAAATTGAGGCTAAAAACTGAGACTGAAAACTGAGACTGAAAACTAAAATAATGAAGTACTTCCATAACGAAATCGAAGCCAAATGGCAACAATATTGGGCAGAAAACCAAACTTTTGCTGCTAAAAACAATTCAGATAAACCAAAATACTATGTATTAGACATGTTTCCTTATCCTTCTGGAGCTGGATTACACGTGGGACATCCGCTAGGTTACATTGCTTCTGATATTGTGGCGCGTTATAAAAGACATCAAGGTTTTAATGTATTGCATCCACAAGGTTACGATTCTTTTGGTTTGCCAGCGGAACAATATGCGATTCAAACCGGGCAACATCCAGAAAAAACAACTCGTGAGAACATTGCACGTTACCGTGAACAATTGGATAAAATCGGATTTTCGTTTGATTGGAGCAGAGAAGTTCGTACTTCAAATCCTGATTATTACAAACATACACAGTGGATTTTCATTCAATTATTCGAATCTTGGTACAATAAAACGTCCGATAAAGCGGAAAGCATTTGTACCTTAATTCAAGAGTTCGAGAAAAACGGGAATACCAATGTTAATGCAGTTTGTGATGATAATATCGTGTCTTTTTCAGCTGAAGATTGGAAATCGTTTTCTTCTGAAGAACAACAAAAAATCTTATTACAATATAGATTAACCTATTTAGCCGAGACTGAAGTAAACTGGTGTCCGGCTTTAGGAACAGTTTTAGCTAATGACGAAATCGTAAACGGTGTTTCAGAACGTGGTGGACACCCGGTAATTCGTAAAAAAATGACACAATGGTCGATGCGAATTTCTGCTTACGCGGAGCGTTTGTTACAAGGTTTAGAAACTATCGATTGGAGCGAATCTATCAAAGAATCACAAAGAAACTGGATTGGAAAATCAGTTGGTGCTGCTGTGACTTTCAATGTTAAAAATCATGATGCCGTTATTGAAGTATTTACAACGCGTCCTGATACCATTTTCGGAGTAACGTTTATGACGTTAGCACCTGAGCACGAATTGGTTGCTACAATCACAACTCCAGAACAAAAAGCAGCGGTGGATGCTTACATTGAAGCTACTGCAAAACGTTCGGAAAGAGAAAGAATGGCTGATGTTAAAACCATTTCAGGCGTTTTCACGGGAGCTTATGCCGAGCATCCTTTTACAAAAGAACCTATTCCAGTTTGGATTGGCGATTACGTGTTAGCAGGTTACGGAACGGGTGCGGTTATGGCGGTTCCTTGTGGTGATGAGCGCGATTATGCTTTCGCGAATTTCTTCAAAGGAACTAATGGAATGCCAGAAATTAAAAATATTTTCAACCAAGATTTTTCAGAAGCCGCTTACGGAGAAAAAGGAGGTTTCGAATTAGTAAATTCTGATTTCTTAAACGGATTGGATTACAAAACCGGAACTAAAAAAGTAATTGAGGAAT
>JAHRWO010000157.1 GCA_019105125.1 Flavobacterium sp. | reverse complement strand
AAAGGAAGACACACTATTACTATTGGTACTCACAATGAGTTTTCATCTGCTAAAAACGTATTCTTTGGAAGAAACTTTGGTTACTACAGATTCTCAAACGTAAATTCTTTCATTAATAACTTAGCGCCAAACCGTTATCGTTTAGGATATTCGTTAGTAGGAGGAGAGGGAGACAATTCTTTAGGAGCTGCAGAATTTGATGTAATGCAATTTGGAGGTTATATCCAAGATGAATTTAGAATTGCAGATAATTTCAAATTAACTTACGGTATTAGAGCAGATATTCCAGTTTGGGATAATTATATTACAAATCAAGATTTCAACGACAGAACAATTCCTTTGTTAGAAAACGCGGGTAAAGATTTACAAGGAGCTGAAGTTGGACGTAGAATTAACACTCAAGTATTATTATCACCTAGAATCGGTTTTAATTATGATGTTAATGGAGACAAAAAAACTCAAATTAGAGGAGGTTTAGGAGTATTTACATCAAGATTACCTTTAGTATGGCCAGGAGGAGCTTACAACAACAATGGTGTTACTCAAGGAGCAATTGATATCAATGGTGCTACAAATCCATTAATGCCTTTATTTAACCCTAACCCAAGTGTTGCTAGTCAGATTGTAAATCAAAACGGGGCTAATTTAGGTCCTCTTCCTGGAAACCCAGGAGCACCAGGTCAATTTGGAGGAAATATCGATTTATTTGCGAGAGACTTTAGATTACCTCAAGTATTTAAAGCAAGTTTAGCTTTTGATAAAAAATTACCTTACGGAATATTATTCAGTGCAGATGTTACTTATAACGATAACATGTCTGCTGTTACTTATGAAAACTTAAACATTCAAGAGCCAACAACATTCTTAACAGGTGCTGATAATAGACCTCGTTACAATGCAAATAACCGTATTGATAATACATATCAAGGTATTTACTTAGCATCTAACACATCTGAAGGTAAAGCTTGGAATACTTCATATACGCTTTCTAAAACTTTTTACACAGACAGATTAGATATCTTTGTTCAAGGCACTCATGCTTATGGAAAATCTACTGTGTTATTTGATGCTACTTCTTCTCAAAACAGTTCTCAATGGAATAACATGGAAACGGTTAATGGATCTAACAGAATTGGAGGTTTATCAAGATCTGATTTTGATCAAGGTCACAGAATTTTAGGTATCACGTCATTAACGTTTAAATGGAACGAAAACTTAAAAACTAAAATTGGTTTATACTACGAAGGATCTCAAGGAACACCATTCAGTTATGTATATAATGACAATGGTAACTTGTTAAGAGATACTTTTTCTGAGTCAGCTTTAATTTACGTACCAGCTAATCAATCAGAGATTGTTTTAGTTGATACTCCAGGAGGACTTTCAGCTGGTCAACAATGGGAAGCATTAAATAGTTTCATCGAAGGAAATGAGTACTTAAGAAGAAGAAGAGGTAACTATGTGGAAAGAAACGGGGATAGATTAAATTGGAGTCATATTGTTGACTTGAAATTTGCACAGGAATTTAACGTAACTTTTGGTAAAACAAAACATGCTTTTGAGTTAACAGCAGATATCTTCAATTTTACTAATTTATTAAACAAAAATTGGGGTAAACGTTATTTCGCAAACTTTGATCAAGTACAATTAATCGACCACGTAGGTTTCTTGCCTGATGGAACTACACCAACTTTTAGATACAATCCAAACGTTGAAAGATCGTTAAATCAAATTGATGATGCTGGTCTTAACTCAGCAAGATGGCAAGCACAATTAGGTGTAAGATATACATTCAAATAATATAAAATAATTTATATTAAACCTCTTATTCTTTTTTGGGTAAGAGGTTTTTTAATTTCCTATATTTGTAATTCACTTTAAAAAAAATTAGGTATGTACGAAACTATTTTATCTGTTCACTCTATCTTAGCTTATGCCGCTTTAGGGCTTTTAGTGTTAGCTTCAATTAATGCCATTTCTGGATTAACTTCTAAAAAATTATTTACTGATAAAGACTTACGTTTGTCTTTATTTACTTTAATCATCTGCCACATTCAATTGTTAGTAGGTTTGATTTTGTATTTCGTTTCTCCATTAGGATTTGAACAATTAGGTAATATGAAAGACGCTGCTGTGCGTTTAACCTCGTTAGAACACCCATTGATTAATATTATTGCTTTAGTATTAATCACAATTGGTTGGTCAAAACACAAAAAAGAAGAAAGTAACAACGGAAAATTCAAAAAGATTGCTGTTTTCTATACATTAGGTTTAGTGTTAATCTTATCAAGACTTCCTTGGGCTAATTGGTTCAATTAGTCTTTGGTATAATCTTTGGTAATAAGTCAACAGAATTTAAATTATGAAGAGAAATATCCTAATAATATCGTTTGTATTACTTATTGCCGCATTAGTAGGCTTTTCTAATGGAACTAAATCGGGTTTCGTTAGAAAAGCTTCTTTATATGATACCGTTAAGAAAAAAGATTCCCTTCAAGTTTTAGATTCGATAAAAAAATCAGACTCCATTCGAGTAGCCGATTCCATAGCTAATTTAAAAACTAAATTATACAAGAAAAACGTAGAAGCTTCGCATTATTCCCATAAATTAAATGGTAGAAGAACCGCAAGCGGACAAGTTTTTAGCAACAAAAAATACACTGCTGCTCACCGAACGTTAAAATTTGGAACGAAAGTAAAAGTCACAAATTTAGCTAATAACAAAAGTGTTATCGTAACCATCAACGATAGAGGACCGCACACGCGAGGAAGAGAAATCGATTTGGCAAAACGTCCTTTTTTAGATATTTCTCATAACAACGGTCGCTCACCTTTACGAGTAAGTTTAGAAATTGTAGAATAATTATTTCAATTTACTTCCTTTAGAAGCCCACCAAGGTACGGTTTCTACCACCAATCTTCCTGCTTTTACCGCTGGGTCAAGATTAGCCAAGCTATCAGCTTCTTTCATTGTTTTGGTATTAAAAAGTAAAAATCCTGAAATCGTTTCATGTGTATCAGTCGGGCCAGCGATACTAATTTTATTTGTTTTCGCTAACCAATTGATATGTTCCATATGTTTTTTCTGAATTTCAGCCGCTTCTTCTTTCGAGTGTTCGCGATTGGGTCCTTTTTTTAGCATCACTAAAAAATATTTCTGCATCACATAAGTTGTGTCGCCTTCTTTGTAGCTAAAGGTTTCGTGATTGGTTTTCGGTTTGTCAGGATAAATTACGATGTTTGAACTGCAAGAAAACAATATAACTACTGCCAATATTCCAAAAAGTACTTTCATTTTACCAAGATTTAAAAGGATTATTACTCAAATAAGCATTGTAATAACGTTCGTCAGAAGTTACTTCTTTTCCTAACCAATTCGGCTTTTCAAAAGATTCATTTTCTGATTGTAGTTCAATTTCAGCTACTATTAAACCTTCGTTTTCGCCTGAAAAAACATCAACTTCATAAGTATGTTTTCCCAAAGGTACTTCGTAGCGAATTTTATCAATAGCGCCTTTTTCACAAAGAGGCAACAAGGCTTCAGCTTCCGAAATGGCGATTTCTTTTTCCCACTCAAAACGGCTCATGCCCGATTCGTTTCCTTTGCCTTTTATGGTTAAAAAACCTTTGTCACCTTTGATTCTAACTCTAACAGTTCGTTCTGGATTTGAATTCAAATAGCCTTGTACAATTCTAAACTGAGCTGTACTTTCCGAGATAAAATCGGTTGATATGACTAAAAATTTGCGCTCTATTTCTGTCAAA
>JAHRWO010000084.1 GCA_019105125.1 Flavobacterium sp. | reverse complement strand
TGATTGACTTCTTCTTCCCATTGTTGTACTACATTACCTAAAAATGAATTATCAACTTTATTATCTGTCTCATGATAGATGTAGTTTAAATCGTTTGGATAAATTCCAATAGCTGATGCTGAAACGATTTGTTTCACTTGGTGTAAATTTTTCTGAAGTGTTTTGTATAATAATCGTGTTGAAAGCACTCTACTTTCAATAATTTCTTGTTTGTAAGAAGGCGTCCATTTCTTAGCAACGCTAGCCCCTGCCAAATGCACAATAACCTCAACGTCTGTTAAAGCGTTTAAATCGATTTCAGATGTTTTGGGATTCCAGTAAAAACCTTTATAATTATTTTGCGAAACCAACTTTGATTTTGAAGTAGACAAATAATGAACAGTAAATCCATTTTGAAGTAATAAACTTACTAATTCTTGTCCAACCAATCCAGTAGCTCCTGTAATTAAAACTGTCATTTTCTTTTCCTTTTTCTTCAAAATTACTATCAAAAAATTAGTAATGAAAGTTAATTAACTTATGTTTAGGATTAGTTAGATTGTGTTGCAAGCTTATTGCTACTCTGTAACTTTAAACTGGAAACTTTGAACTTTTTAACCTCTGACTTTAATTGTCCACTCGAATTGCATTTCAGAAACTTGCTCTCCTTTTTCGTTTATCCCAATAGAAGTCAACCAAATGGTTTGCCCTTCATTAGTATCGACAGCTTTTTGAATCGTTTCTTTTATTAAGCTACCTTGATTACAAGTAAACGTAATTCTTCCGGTTGCCTTTTTGGTAAAGACGCTTTTATTTTGAGCTACCAACATTGAAATGCTTTTTCCACTTTGTTTGATTTGAAACATGACTAATGCTCCAGTTGTAAACTCGGCCGCCATGGCTTGCACTGCAAAATACATGGAGTTAAAAGGGTTTTGATTGAACCAACGATGCTTTACAGTAACCTCACAAACTTCTGGTGAAATTGACTTTACTCTTACCCCGCTCCAAAAAGCAGAAGGTAATTTGAAAAACATAAAAGCATTTAATTTTGATGGTGTAAACTGCATATTCTATTGATTTTGTTGTAAAAATACAAAAAATACTATGCATTCCTACTATTTTTTTATTTGTTAAATTTTTGTTAAATATTAGTACTATGCGTAACATAATACTTGCTTTTAGACTTATCTTTGTATAAGAAAATAATAGGTAATCTAGTTTTCAATCATCAAATCAATCAATGCGCAAGCAAAAAGAATCAAAAAATGAACAGTCTAATTAAAAAAAACAAGGGGAATTATGAACATTGAAAACACTAAAGCACAAATGCGAAAAGGTGTTTTAGAATTCTGTATCTTATCGGTCTTAAAAGAAAAAGATGCATACACTTCTGAAATATTGGATACGCTAAAGAATGCTAAATTACTAGTTGTGGAAGGCACCGTTTACCCACTACTAACAAGGCTAAAAAACGATGGATTATTAAATTATCGTTGGGAAGAATCAACATCGGGACCACCAAGAAAATACTACGGTTTAACCGATGAAGGCAAAGAATTTTTACAAGAATTAAATGGCACCTGGAAAGAATTATCAGATGCAGTAAACATAATAACAAGTCAAAACTAAAAGTCATGAACAAAACAATAAGTATAAATTTAGGAGGTTTTTTCTTTCACATCGACGAAGATGCCTATCAAAAATTATCGCGTTATTTTGATGCGGTGAAACGTTCGCTTTCGGCTGATGGAAGAGACGAAATCATGAAAGATATTGAAAGTCGCATTGCCGAACTTTTTCAAGAACGTTTAAAAAGCGACAAACAAGTTGTGGGATTAACTGAAATTGAAGAAGTAATTTCAATTATGGGACAACCAGAAGATTACAAAATTGATGACGAGAAATCAACATATCAATCTAGTTCTTCTTCAACAAATTTCTATTATCCTTCAAAAAGATTGTATCGTGATAAAGAAAATGGAATGCTTGGTGGTGTAATGGCTGGTTTAGGACATTATCTAGGTATTGATACCTTATGGTTACGTATCATCATGGTTATTTTATTCTTTGGATTTGGAACTGGGTTATTTGTTTACATCGTATTATGGATTTTAGTCCCAGAAGCGGTTACCACGACTCAAAAATTAGAAATGAAAGGCGAACCGATAACCATCTCAAACATCGAAAAAAAAGTAAAGGAAGGTTTTGACGATATTACTTCTAAGTTTAGTAATATCGATCATGAGAAAATCGCGAACACAGCTAAATCTGGAGCTACTAGAATTGGTTCTACTATTGAAGAAGTTATCACAACTATCTTTAAAGTATTCGCCAAAATAATTGGAGCTTTTATAGTGTTTTTCTCTGGAATGGGATTGTTAGGAATCATTATAACGAGTATCATCATGATATTTTCGTCAACAATGCCTGATAATTACATTTTAAACAACATCCAAACGCCAATTGGTCTAGAAACTCCACTTTGGGCTCAAGGGTTGTTATTATTATTAGGAGCAGGAATTCCATTGTTTTTCTTGTTGATTTTAGGATTAAAACTAATAGTAAACAACTTAAGATCTATAGGAAATTATGTAAAATACAGTTTGTTAGCGGTATGGTTAATCGCAGTTGGAATCATTATTTCATTGGGAATTAACGAAGCTTCACAATTAGCTTTTGACGGAAAATCGGTTCAAAAAGAAGTGATTGCGATTGCTCCAACAGATACTTTAAAAATCAAATTCAAAAACAACGATTTTTATTCGAAAAGCAATTACAGACATCACGATTTCAAAATAACACAAGATGAAGGCGATAACGAGATTATTTATTCGAACAATGTATCAATCGAAATTAAGTTTACAGATGAAGCAACTCCTTACATGTTAATTGAGAAATTAGCGAATGGAAAATCAACTTCACAAGCTAAGAAAAGAGCTGAAAAAATTAAATACAATTACAAAATTGAAGGAAACACCATCGTTTTAGATAATTATTTATTAACTGCTGTTGAGAATAAATTCAGAGGTCAAGAAGTAGAAATTTATTTGTACTTACCAAAAGGAACCATCTTCCAAACCGACGAAAGCTACAGCAACTACGATAGAAGCGATTACGACTTTTTCGACGAAAATGAATACGACACTAAAAATCCGGTTTATCGAGTAGATTCTGATAAAATTAGATGTTTGAATTGTTTAGAATCTGAAAGTAACAATGATTTGAGTATCGAAATTGAAACAGATGACACTTCTGCTTCTATTTACTATGACGAAAATGGTGTTTTAGTGAAAAAAGTAGTTAACAAAGAGGAAAATGGTGTAGTAAAAAGTACGGAAGAAAGAATTACTGCTACTAAAAAAGTGAAATTAGATAGCATAAAAAAAGAAGTTATAAACGAAATCAACAACTCTAAAAAGTAATAGTTATGAAGACAACTTTAAAATTAATTGTTCTCTTACTTACGTTATCATTAACCTCGTGTAATGGCAATTTGAATTTAATTGACGGTATTGACGGAAGCGGAAATGTTGTCACTGAAAAAAGAAACATCGAAACTCCTTTTACAAAAATTCAGGCAAGTACTGGTGTGGAAGTTATTTTGGAACAAGGATCTCCTTCAGAAGTTGAAGTTGAAGTTGACGATAATTTAATGAAATACATCGTTACACGAGTTGAAAACGGAACTTTGATTGTAAAAATTGACGGAAACATCAACACCATGGAAAGCGCTATTGTTCGTGTAAAAACCAAAACTATTGAAGGTTTAGAATCATCTAGCGGTGCGAGCATCAAAACAATTAATAAGTTAAGTGGAACAAGCGTAGCTTTAAAAACCAGTAGCGGTAGTACCATTCAAGCCGACTTAGAATATGAAAAAGTAAGTTGCGAATCTACAAGCGGAAGTGAAATTAAAGTGAGCGGAAAAGCATTAACTCTAGATACTAAATCATCAAGCGGAAGTGAAATTAATGCCAAAGAACTTGCTTCAAACGAAATTACGGCACAATCAACAAGCGGAAGTAGTACAACTGTAAATCCAATTGTATTATTAAACGCTAAAGCTTCAAGCGGAAGTTCTATTGATTATGTTAAGGAGCCAAAAAAAGTGGTGAAAGAAGAAACTTCTGGTGGAAGTGTGAGCTTTAACTAATTAACAAACAATTAGTAAATAATTAACAGCTTTGTTATAAGCATTTTATAATTTTACAAATACAAACTTAAATTCAACTCTCATGATTAAGCTAATAATTCAAGTCGTAGAATTTGTTTTTACTTTGATAGTAAGTCTTATCGAATCCATTATATAATACTAAAGCATCAGTTTAAACTGGTGCTTTTTTATTTACTAAATTTCATAAAGATTGAACTTCTAATCTTCAAAAAATGAAATTTGGAACAAATTTTGTGTATGTTTGTGATATCAAATCATCATAAAATGACAAAAAAAATATCTTTACTATTTGCGTTTTTATTTCTAACAACAATTTCCGTTGCACAGAAAAAGGAAAAAATAAAAGGATCAAAAATTGTAACGGTTTCCGTTAAAGAAATTCCATCTTTTGAAAACATTGAGATTAATGATAATTTTGAAGTTTTTTTAGTTAAGTCGGAAAAACCTTCCTTAGAAATTGAAGCAGACGATAATCTTCATGAAATTGTAAATTTCGATGTTGTTGGTGGAACATTGCGCGTTTCTTCGCAGAGAGATCCATTTGGAATGAAAAAGTTTGCTGTTCGCATTAACTACACTTCTGATTTAAAATTGATTACAGCAAAAAATGAAAGTGAAATCAAAGCACTTGCCGATTTAGAATTGGAAACCATTACAATCAAAAATTATGACAATTCAAAATCATTTTTGAACGTTAAAGCAAACTACTTTGCCTTAGTCTTAAATGATAAATCAGAAGCAGAAATTAATTCAAAAGCAACAAGTACTTCATTAGAATTGAGTAAAAATGCAAAACTAAAAGCATTAGTCACTTCAACTGATTTAAAATTAGATATGTACCAAAAAAGCTATGCTTCTATTGAAGGAACCTGTGATAACGGAAAATTTCGATTGGACAATTATGCCGATTTAGCAGCAAAAAAATTAGTAACTAAAAGTCTGGAATTAAGTAGTGAAGGCTATTCTAAAAGTGCTGTAAATGTTACTAATTCATTTGGACTAGAAGCCTCAGGAAAATCCGAAATTGAACTATTAGGAGAACCAAAAATTACAATTAATAAATTCACTAACAATACTACTTTGTATAAAAAAGAAAAATGAAAAATGGAGCAAATGCTCCATTTTTCATTCTTGTTCTTTACCTCCTCTAATTACGTAGGTATAAAACCACGTTATGGTAAAAGTAGGAACCATATCCACAATAGGTAAAAGTTCTTCAACTAAACCAAAAATACCAGCTAATTTACCAATAGGACCCTTGTACATTAAGATTAAGATCAATGCTGAAACCGGTGCCCAAAAAATATCAGTAATTTCAGCAAAAACAGGAACTACATAAGACAACATTCCTACTGCATCAAATAACAAACTCAAAAGTAAAATAGTACCTCTGTTATTTTTTTGAGGAATAGTACCTGTTGGTGTGGGTTCTTGTGTCATTTTCAATTTTGTAAATTCACTAACGAATATACAAAACAAATATCACTTCTTACACCTATTCCTTGTGAACCATTTTGTAAAAATCATCGCGGAATTCTTTCTGGTTAAAAACACCACCATATTGTAAAGTTGAAGTGTAGCTGCTTTCATCTTTTATACCACGACTCGAAACACACAAATGCGTTGCTTCCATCACTACAATCACATTATCCGTTTCTAAAACCGATTTTAGTTCGTTGAAAATTTGCATAATCATACGCTCTTGCACTTGTGGTCGTTTTGCGTAATAATCTACAATACGATTTAGCTTTGACAAACCGATAACTTTTCCAGAAGAAACGTAACCAATATGAGCTTTTCCAACAATTGGTAAAAAGTGATGCTCGCAAGTAGAATTGAAACTGATGTTCGCCTCTACCAACATTTTATCATACTGATACGAATTATCAAAAACCGAAATCTTTGGTTTGTTCGCTGGATTCAATCCTGAAAAAATCTCTTGCACAAACATTTTCGCCACACGATGCGGCGTTCCTTGTAAACTATCATCGGTTAAATCCAAACCTAATTCTTTCATGATGATTTCGAAATGGTGTTCAATCACTTCCATTTTTTCCGCATCTGATTTATAAAAGGCATCTGGTCGTAACGGCGTTTCAACCGAGGTCATTTGGTGATTATCACCGATAATGTCGAATATTTCTTTTTCAATAGTAGTGTTCATAGCAATTTTTCCCTTCTATTTTAATTTCGATTTATAATATTTGCGCAATTTTTCTAATTTCGGTGCAATCACCATTTGGCAATAGCCTTGACTTGAATTCTGATTGTAATAATTTTGATGATAATCTTCTGCAGGATAAAATACAGTAGCCG
Source organism: Flavobacterium sp. (assembly GCA_019105125.1). GTDB lineage: Bacteria > Bacteroidota > Bacteroidia > Flavobacteriales > Flavobacteriaceae > Flavobacterium. The sequence goes on along the minus strand of JAHRWO010000084.1, from coordinate 570 downwards.
ACGAAACCTTAGTTACAATCTTTTTATCGTACAACTTTTCTTTTTCTAATAACTGAATATAGTTTTCTGCTTTTGTTTTTTGAGCTTCCGAATGATAGAAAATCTCACTTCTGTATTGTGTTCCCACATCAGCTCCTTGACGATTTAATGTTGTTGGATCGTGAGTTCCAAAGAAAACTTCTAATAAATCTTCATACGCTACTTCTTTCGGATTAAATGTAATCTGAATAGCTTCAGCATGACCTGTTTCGCCTGTACAAATTTCTTTATAGGTTGGATTAATCGTTTTCCCACCAATATATCCCGAAACTACTTTTTCAACTCCTTTTATCTCTAAAAAAACCGCTTCGGTACACCAAAAACAGCCTCCGGCAAATGTTGCAACGTCCATACCTTCTTTCACTTTTACTTTTACAGGTTCTTTAAATTCTTCTTTTACAAATGGTTTTTCTTTAGCTGTACACGAACTAAAAATAAAACTTAAAACCAATGATAACCCTTTAATTGTATTTCTCATAAATGCTATTGGTTGTTTTGTTTAACAAATCTACAAAAAAATTAAACACAAAA
>JAHRWO010000110.1 GCA_019105125.1 Flavobacterium sp. | reverse complement strand
CCTTCCAAGAAAATAATAGGTAAAAACACCGCTGCTAAGGTTACCGAAATCGAAATTACAGCAAAGAAAATCTCATTTGAACCTTTAATCGCTGCTTCGATAGGTGACATGCCTTCTTCGACTTTTTTGAAGATGTTCTCGGTTACTACAATCCCGTCGTCTACTACTAATCCTGTGGCTAAAACGATAGCTAATAATGTTAATACGTTGATGGAAAAGCCACATAAATACATAATGAAAAATGTAGCAATCAACGAAACCGGAATATCAATTAAAGGTCGGAATGCAATTGACCAATCTCTAAAGAATAAGAAGATGATAATGATTACCAAAACCACTGAGATGGCTAAGGTTTCCGCAACTTCTATAACCGATTTTTTTATGAAAACGGTATTATCTAACGCAATATCTAATTTGATATCATTTGGTAAGTCTTTCTTTAATTTATCAATTTCATCATAAAATTGTTCGGCAATTTCTAAATAATTCGTTCCGGGTTGTGGAATAACCGCCACCGCCACCATCGGATTTCCCGATTCGGTAAACTTGGTTTCTAGATTTTCTGCTGCTAAAACTGCATAACCAATATCACTTAAACGAACAGTTTTATTCGCATCAGCTACAATAATTATATCGTTGAATTCTTTTTCGGTAGATAAATTACCAAGAGTTTTCACCATTAATTCGGTGTTTTTACCCGTTAATTTTCCCGAAGGTAATTCTACATTTTGTTTGTCAAGCGCATTTCGAACGTCAGCAACGGTAATTTCGTAAGCGTTTAATTTCAATGGATCCATCCAAATACGCATCGAATAACGCTTTTGTCCCCAAATCTGAACACTACTCACTCCAGGAATCGTTTGAATTCGCTCTGAAATTACATTTTCAGCATAATCACTTAATTCTAATGCGTTTCTCGACTTACTTTGAACGGTCATTGAAATAATTGCATCCGAATCTGCATCTGCTTTAGAAACTACGGGTGGTGCATCGATATCTTGGGGTAAACTTCTAACGGCTTGCGCTACTTTATCACGTACATCGTTAGCCGCTTCTTCCAGATTTTTCTCTAGCTTAAATTCAATCGTAATATTACTCGAACCCTGATTACTTGAAGACGTAATATTTCGAATACCATCAATCGAATTAATGGCTTTTTCAAGTGGCTCTGTAATTTGCGATTCGATAATATCGGCATTGGCACCCGTGTAATTCGTCCGTACGTTAATTACGGCAGGGTCGATTGAAGGGAATTCGCGAACGCCCAAATAACTAAATCCTAAAATACCAAAAAGTACAATTAGTAAATTGATTACAATGGTAAATACTGGTCTTTTTATACTTAAAGTAGATAAACTCATTTTAAATTTGAAGTTTGAAATTAGAATTTAGAAAAGTTTATTTTAGTTTCACTTTGATATCAGCTTCGTCTTTTAAAGCCAAAACACCAGAGGTTAAAATCGTATCTCCTGATTTTACGCCTTGTGTAACGATAACATTTTTATCCGTTCTAGTAATGGTTTCAATTTTCACTTCTTTTGCTTTTCCGTTGTTAGCAATATAAACTACTTTTCCATCTTGCACTGGAACAACCGCTTCTGAAGGAATTTGGATAGCGCCTTTGATATTTTTTAGAGGAAGTTCGATAGTAGCAAATGTTCCAGCTAATAATTTTCCATTCGGATTTTCTGCAATGGCTCTGATTTTTAAAGTTCGAGTGGAAGTTTCAATTTCAGGTTCGATAGCGTATATTTTTGCTGTGAATTTTTCAGGATTATTTGGAATCGTAAATTGAATATTGGTATTGTTTTCTACTTCCGAAGCATATTTTTCAGGAATTGAGAAACTAATTTTTACTTGATTCGCACTAACTAGTTTGGTGATTAGGGTAGTAGGAGTTACATAAGTTCCAGGAGAAATGTTGCGTAAACCAATTTTTCCAGAAAAAGGTGCTCTTATAGTTGTTTTAGCAATTTGGGCTTGAATCAATTGTGTTTGTGCTTTCAAACTTCTGAATTCAGCACTAGCAATATCGTATTCTTCCTGCGAAATGGCTTCTTTTTGAAGAAGTAGTTTGGCTCTTCTTTCATTTTCGGCAGCTAAACTTTGACGGGTTTGGGCTTGCGAAAGTTGGGCACGAAGTTCGATATCGTTCACTTTCAATAAAACTTGACCTTTACTAACGTTAGTTCCTTCTGTGAAATAGATTTTCTCCACGATTCCAGAAACTTCACTTCTGATTTCTACATTTTCATTGGCTTCAATAGAACCTGAAAGTGAAATAGTATTAGCAAAATTAGTCTCTGAAACCACTATGGCATCAACCATCATTGGAGGTTTTTTATCTCCTTTTCCGCCACCTTTTTCAGATTCGGTACTGTTTTTTGTAATTCTATATCCTATTAAACCAATTAGTGTTAAAGTGATTAGCGTAATGCTTATAGTTTTTATTTTCATAATTTATGGAGCTAAACTTAAGATTCGATACAAAGCTAAGTTTTACAGAATAATAATGCCAAAACCTTACCATTTATTTAACATTGTTGTAGGTACAAATGTTTTGAAAAATTGAAATCTCCTAAAAAAAGTTATGAAACTAGCGTTGATAATTTTTTTTTGTTATAATTTTTAAACACTTCTTTGCATTAAATGTAATTTAGCTTATGTAATTCCAAATGGTTTTCTTCTTGCTTAATTCGATAAAAGCTTCACGTAATTTTGCATGCTCTGGTTTTTCCATTGGAGCATCATCTTTCAGCAATTTGATAGCATGATAACGTGCTAATTGTAAAATTTCTTTATCTTTTACCAAATCCGCAATTTGAAGATTTAAAACACCACTTTGCTGTTTGCCCATAATGTCACCTGGACCACGCAATTTTAAATCGACTTCCGAAATTTCAAAACCATCATTAGTACGAACCATCGTTTCCATTCGGATTTTACTATCGTTACTGAGTTTGTGACTCGTCATTAAGATACAATAACTTTGTTCGGCACCACGACCCACACGACCACGTAATTGATGCAATTGCGATAAACCAAATCGTTCAGCACTTTCAATCACCATTACAGAAGCATTTGGAACATTCACACCAACTTCAATCACAGTCGTTGCCACCATTATATTGGTTTTTCCTTCCGAAAAGCGACGCATTTCTTCATCTTTATCGGCTGGTTTCATTTTACCATGAACTATAGAAATGGAATATTGTGGTAAAGGGAAATCTCTTGAAATACTTTCATAACCATCCATTAAATCTTTATAATCCATTTTTTCAGATTCTTGAATTAATGGATACACAATATATACCTGACGACCTTTCGCAATTTCATCTTTTAAAAATTTCCAAACTTTTAATCGGTTCGAATCATAGCGATGAACGGTTTGAATCGGTTTTCTTCCTGGAGGTAATTCATCAATAACTGAAATATCCAAATCACCATATAAACTCATAGCTAACGTTCGCGGAATAGGAGTAGCGGTCATGACTAAAACATGAGGAGGAATAGCATTTTTCTTCCAAAGTTTACTTCTTTGCTCTACGCCAAATCTGTGTTGCTCATCTATAATAGCTAAGCCTAAATTATGAAATTGGACTTTAT
>JAHRWO010000028.1 GCA_019105125.1 Flavobacterium sp. | reverse complement strand
TTGCATAGCCATAGCTCTTTGAGAAACTAATTTTAATCCATCTTCAAATGATAGAGCGCAATTTACTACTAAAGCAGAAAATTCTCCTAAAGAATGGCCAGCAACCATATCTGGTTTTACGTCTAAAACTTTGGCTAAAATTACAGAGTGTAAGAAAACTGCTGGTTGTGTAACTTTAGTTTCTTTCAATTCTTCAGCTGTCCCTTCGAACATGATATCAGTGATTCTAAAACCTAAAATATCATTGGCTTTTTCAAATAATTCTTTTGCTAAAGGTGAGTTTTCATATAAATCTTTACCCATTCCTGTGAATTGGGCCCCTTGACCTGGAAATACGTATGCTTTCATTTTATTTGGTTTAAAGTTTAAGGTTTATGAGTTTAAAAGTGTAACTCAAAACTTCAGCAAAAATAACATTTTTATTAGAATTCGATAGAATTAACAATTTTTACGAATTCATTTTTTAATTCTTCGTTAGTAATTCCTTTTTCAGCATCAAAATTTTCTCCGAAGCTTGGCAATGAATAACTTCCTTTAACAATTCCGCCTTGAAACGGGAATCTATTTTTTGCAATTTCTAAAACCGTACTTCCTCCTCGTGGTCCAGGAGATGTAGCCAATAAAAACATAGGCTTGTCTTGAAATACGTTCATGTTAACTCTTGAAGTCCAATCGAAAATATTTTTAAAAGCCGTAGCATAAACGCCATTGTGTTCTGCAAATGAAATAATGATTAAATCTGCTGTTCCTAGTTTGTTGTAAAAGTCATGAGCTAGCTGTGGAATGCCGTTTTTTTCTTTATCAATTGAAAAAATAGGCATTTCATAATCGTTTAAATCTAAGATTTCAATTGAAGTATTTTCAAATTGATTTGCGGCATAAGTTGCCAATTGTTTATTAATCGAAGTTTCACTAGATGAAGCTCCAAAAGCAATAATTTTTTTCATTGTATTTTATTTGTTAAGCCAGTTTCCTAAAATTTTACGCAATAAAGGTAATAAAACAAAAACCATTAAAGGAACTAATATTCCAGTCATGATTAAGGTTTTTAAAGGTAAAGGCAAGTAGTTAATTTTATCGCCAATTAAGTAGGTTAATAATGTTATCGCTGGATATATGGCAATCCAAACTATACCGGCAAATTTCCATTTAGGAGGATGTTTCATTACAATACGTCTCTAAATTCTGAAGTTTTATCAAAAAAACTTTTTACAAACGGACATAAAGGCACAATTTTGATTCCTTTTTCTCTTGCAAATTCCACAGCTTTCGTTACCATTTTTTTACCAAAACCTTTGCCTTCATTTCCTGGATTTACTTCAGTGTGGTCGATGATGATTTTATCTTCGCCAGCAAAAACAAAAGTCATCATGGCTTCCTGTTTGCCTTCAACTTCAATGTAAAAAGCACCTTTGTTGTCATTAATTCTTAATTGTACTTCATTCATAATTTAATTTTTTACTGCGACTGACTACTGCGACTGCTAACTAATTACTGTTCCATCGGAATTTCCATTACTAAAAACTTCGCATTAGAATTCGCTTTGATTTCAATTTCTTCGGTTTCCCAAATTCCAATTGCGTCTCTTCTTTCTAATTTTTCTCCGTTAACTTCGATTTCCCCTTCAATATTCATCACGTAGAAACCATTTCCTTCTTTTTTAAGTGCAAGTTTTTTTGAAAAATTAGCATCAAAATCACTTAAATAGAACCATGCATCTTGATGAATCCAAACACCTTCATCATCTGGATTTGGAGATAAGATTTGAGCAAAATCATTTTTCTCTAACGACTTGTCTAACGTAATTTGTTGGTAACGAGGTTCTACATTTCTATATTTTGGAAACAACCAAATTTGAAACAATTTTGTGTGATGATTGTGATTTGGATTGAATTCGCTATGTTGAATTCCCGTTCCAGCACTCATTACTTGTATGTCACCACTTTTAATAGTAGTACCATTTCCCATACTGTCTTTGTGGGCTAAATCACCTTCTAATGGAATCGTGATAATTTCCATATTATCGTGTGGATGAGTTCCAAAGCCCATTCCAGCTGCAATGGTATCGTCATTTAAAACGCGAAGCATTCCAAATTGTACTTTTTCTGGGTTATACCAATTGGCAAAGCTAAAACTGTGATATGCGTTTAACCAACCATGATTTGCATGTCCTCTTTCATTTGCTTTATGTACTATCGTTTTCATAAAATTAAAATTTGTATATACAAATGTATTAATAAAATGATCATTAATTAAGGTTTTAAGATAATAATAACAAATAGCATTATAGTATATTTCAATAAAAAAACCGATGCGTTTATACATCGGTTTCTATATTAATGAAAGTGATCTTCTTCAATTTCGAATTCGGCATCTTTTTCCCAAATTTCCATTTCGCAAGGTTTGCAATTGAATTTTAGTTTGTATTCCAATTCGCCTTGTTTTAAAACTAAAGGTTCTTTTAGTTTTTTATCCATATTTTCTCTGTGGTATTTTGGACAACGCTCTAATTCGTATTTGATGCAATATTTAGTCGTCATTACGCGAGATTTTCCTGGATCCCATTGTAATTCGAACGCTTTTTCAATTTCGGTTACACCATGGCGTTCGTAGAATTTACGAGCGGTTTTGTTGGCAACATTGTACATGAAATCCAATTTTGTTTCTGGATAAGGATGTGATGTTTTTACCAATTGGTGTTCTTTTCGAACATAATTTTTCAAACGAATTTCCGATAATTGTTCGTAAACCGTTCTTCGCATTTCATTGATTTTTGAAATAGGAAGAAACCAATTTCCAGAAAATTCAATCGTAATTTCATCAGCGGTATAAGGTGTAAAACCTGTTTTTGCTAAGTTGGTTTTGAAGTTTTCAGCTAAAGATTCGTTATTTTTTGTTTGCTCTTTTGGGTGAACCAAATTCACAGTGCTAACATTACCATCTTCATCAGTTGCTATTAATTCGAAACCATTTTCGTTTTCTTTTAATAGTAAAGTCGTGCTAATTTTTCGCACCGCACTATCTTCTCTTTCAACTAATTTAATGAAAGCGGCATCGTTATTTCTGTAAATAAAAGTACCTTCTTTGATTTCTTTTAACACGTTTGGATAAACAATTCCGTTTTCGGCACGGTTCACGTAAATTCCTTCGGCTTCGTTGTTTTCGTTGATGAAACACAATCCGTCGCCATTATTTAGTAATTCTCCGTTCTCGATTTCGTAGGCATTTCCAACCGTTTTAATCAGTTTTCCAATGTATTGCCCTTTTGATTTTGGACTTTCCCAGGAACCAATGGCTTGATGTCTTTCGTTTACAAAATAATCAGTGTAACCACGATTGAACGTTCTATCTAATGAAGAATCAAATAAATACGTACATTTTCCAGAAGAAGCTTTGGTATATTTATCACTATTTTTTTCTAAGAAA
>JAHRWO010000020.1 GCA_019105125.1 Flavobacterium sp. | reverse complement strand
GACCAATTTCTTCTTTCCAAACGCGGTGTAACAATTGCAATTCACGGAAGGCTTTCATTACGTCAGTTTCGTTCAACAATTCTTTAGCTTTAGCAATTATTAATTGTTTTTGCTCTAAATTGTTTTTCAAATCTAAATCACGCGCTTCTTTGTCTAAGTGCATGATGTCGTAAAAACGCTCCATGTGAAAATGATAGTTGTTCCACAAGATGTTGTATTTGTCTCTTGGAATCGCACCCGCATTTTTCCAACGCTCACGAATTTCGTTTACTTTTTTGAACATATCGCTAATGCTCGAATCACCAGAATCGATTAAGTTTTTCAACTCTTCAATTAAGCTTTCACGAACCGCGAAATTTTGTTCTAAATTGTTTTGTAATTGTTTGAAATGCTTCGCTTTACTTGCTTTGTACGCATTGTAAATGCCGTCAAACTTATTTTTTAAAGGAAAGTGATACTCAAAATCTAAACCTTCTTCGTTGTTTTGAGCTAAGAATTCCTCTTTTTTCTCGTCTATAAAATGGTGGTATTTGTCCGAAAAAGCTTTTCTAATGCCTTCTACATGGTCTTTAATTGCCATTACTTTTTCGTTCTCAACTAATTTTTCAAGTTCCTCGGTTAAGGCTTCCATCGACATCGCATCGTAATCCAAAACAGGAATTTCGTGCTTTTCTTTTATCGAATCATCTTCGCTTTCTTCTGCATTAGAATTGTCTATTTCCTCTAATACCGATTGACTAATAATGGTAACACCATCTAATTGTTCCATTTGGTCTTGTCCATCTGCGTTGTGCAGGTTATCATGTGTTGCTTCTGACATTGTGTAAATGCTTAAGGTTACTAATATTGTGTGAAGATACTAAAGCACTCCGAAAATTCAAAAAAAATCGACTAATTATCACTTATTTTCTTTGAAACGAGTGTTTTGGGCTTTCTTGCTGTCCATTTTCCCGCTATCCGCTATATCCGCTAAAGACGGGATGTCGCTACTATCGGGGTTAGATAGCTATTAAATGGCTTTCTTGGGATTGTTTTTTTGAAGAAGTTTTGGTTTTATACTTTTTCAGACTGAATACATAATTTGATGTGAACTATAAAAAGTGCAACACCTAAAATCAACACAAAGTATTGCTAATGTGTCTATGTGTTTAAAAAGAGATGCTGAAACGAGATCAGCATGACAAATTGTGTGTAAAAATCTTTGCGAACTTTGCGAAAAACCTTTGAGCCTTTGCGTTTAATGAAACCTACTCATTCCAAATCTTCCAAGCCTTTTCCGCTTGTAAAACCAACATTTCGTAACCGTTTTTCGTCACGGCGCCTTGAGCTTTAGCCTTTTTTAAAAATGCAGTTTCTTCTGGATTGTAAATTAAGTCGTAAGCAATGTGTTTTTTGGTAAACAAACTGTAGTCTAAATTCGGACAATCGTCCACATTTGGATGAGTTCCTACTGGAGTAGTGTTGATGATAATCGTGTACTCTTCAAAGATTGAAGCGTCTAATTCTTCGTATTTGTATTGGAATTCATCTGCTGTTCTCGAAACAAAATCGTATTCGATTTTTAATTTTCGTAAAGCGTAAGCAATGGCTTTACTGGCGCCACCCGTTCCTAAAATCAAGGCTTTTTTATGGTGGTCTTTCAATAAAGGTTGTAACGATTTTTTAAATCCGTGATAATCGGTGTTGTAGCCTTTAAGTTTTTTCTTTTTAGAAATCGTAATGCAGTTTACCGCACCAATTTTCTCAGCCGTTTTCGATAATTTATCCAAATACGGAATAATCTCTTCTTTGTATGGAATGGTAATGTTTAATCCACGCAAACCTTTAATTTCATTGATTATTTTTGGAAATTCTTTGATGCTTTCAATGTCGTGATTTTTGTATTCGCAATTGTCAAAATGACCAATTTCAAACTTTTCATTAAAATATTTTTTTGAAAAAGAATAGCTAATGTTTCGGCCAATTAAGCCAAATTTCAACTGTTTTTTTGCTTTCTTTTTCATACTAAAACTATTTTTGATTAAAACAAATTTAGTTAGTTTTTTTTACACTAATGTAAAGTTTTTAATAAGTTTATTTTTTTGCAAACTTCTTTTTTAAAGCTTTAATAATTACTGGGGAAACAGATAAAATAGTAATAATTAAAATAACCATATCAAAATTTTCTTTCACCCAAACTACTTGACCTAAAAAGTAACCTAAAAAAGTTAAACTAGTAACCCAAATAAAAGCTCCCAATACACAGAAAACAATATATTTTAAATACGGCATACTTCCAGCTCCGGCCACAAAAGGAGCGATAGTTCTTAGTACAGGCACAAATCGTGCCATGATAATAGCTTTACCTCCGTTTTTTTCAAAAAAAGTTTCGGTATGCGTGATGTATTCTTTTTTAAGAAATAATATTTTTTTTCTTTTTTTGATGAGATTCCCAAATTTATTTCCCACAAAATAGTTCAAATTGTCTCCTAATAATGCAGCAATAATTAGAAGCGGAATTATTATAGACATACTTAATTGCCCAGTAGATGCTGCTATTACACCTATCGCAAAAAGTAAAGAATCACCAGGTAAAAGAGGCATAAAAACAAAGCCTGTTTCTGCAAAAACAACTATGAATAAAATGAAGTAAATTAGGTAATCGTATTGGTGAATTAAATCTTGAATTACAGTTAAAGGATCACTCAAAAAGGCAGATAAAAAGTCAATTATTTCCATTTGGATTGTAAGTTGTTTGAAATTTGTAGGGATTATTTTTTATGTTATTAATAGGGTGTTGAATGATTAATTTTTAGATTTCAGTTTTAATTTTTACCAAGTTTACTTGCTAATTTTTCAAGTCCGAAAATCAAAAAAAATCCAAGTATAGTCAACAGTATTACCAAAGCTATTTTCGGTTCTCCATTAAAATTTTGAGGTAAAATGCTTTTATCGATGTAAGGGACTACTTCTCCGTGACTATTAATTCTGGTTTCAACCACTTCTTTCCAAGGCCAAACTTTATTTAAGGAACCTATCATAAATCCAACAAGCAAAGTAAGTGTTTTATTTTTGTGATTTTCAAACATCCAATGTAATACTTTAGAGAATGATTTTAAACCTATAATGCATCCTAAGGCAAAAATACCTAGTTTTAATAAAGCTTGCATTAAAATATCAGAGTTCGCAGTGGTTAATCCTTCTCTAAATGAATTAATTGTTCCAATCACGGTTTCATAGGAACCCATTAAAAGTAAAATGAATGCTCCTGAGATTCCGGGTAATATCATAGCAATAATGGCTATAAATCCAGACAGAAATAGATACCAATAGCTATCTGGAGAACTTACAGGTCTAGCAATTGTTATGTAATAAGAAATTACAATTCCGATAAGTAAAAATAGAATTTCTATGAAATTCCAACGATTTATTTCTTTCCAAATTAAACAGATACTGGCTATAATTAAACCAAAGAAAAAAGACCATACTAGTAATGGTTGTGTTTCTAATAAATGCGTTATTACTTTTGAAAATGTCAAAATACTTATTCCAATACCCGTTAATAAAGCTAACAAGAAATTACCATTTACTTGTTTCCAAGCGGTTTTAAATCCATCTTTTTTTAGGGTTTTTAATACCGAAACATTTACATTATTAATGCTGTCAATTAATTCTTGATAAATGCCTGAAATAAAAGCAATGGTCCCTCCAGATACTCCTGGAACTACATCGGCTGCACCCATAGCTAGTCCCTTTAATGTTATAAGCAGATAATCAGGAAATAGTTTTCTCATAGCAATTAATTATGAATTTTGATTTTTACAGTTGTTTAAATTGTAATTTAAAATCTTAGATTTTTACATAAAAGAAGCTGAAACAAGTTCAGCTTACCAAAAATTGTATATTTTTTTTTTAAATTTTAAATTTAGCAATTGTATTCTGAACTTCAGTTCTTTCCCAAATTTCTGGAAACAATTCTTGAAGCAAAGTTACATGTTTTAGCTGTAATTTCATACCATTTTTTAGGTGAATATTACCTTTTTTAATATTATTTATGGAGTAATATAATCCAGATAAGCGGAATTCGATTTCATATTCCTCAGGCAATACTTTATTTGCCTCGGTTAAGATTTCAATTGCAGTTTCATATTCGCCTAAATGTTTAAGTACATCACTCCAAAGTGTAAAAGTATCTAAATGGATGTCTCCACATTCAAAAGCTCTTCGGTATCCATATTCCGCTTCTTCAAAATAATGTAATGCACTGTTTACTACTGCAAAACGTTTCCAATACATTGAGTTGTCGCTATCGATTCCTAAAGCCTTATTCACATAGTACAATGCTTTTTGAAAGTTTTTTTGACGAATATAAAAATCAGTGATCGCAATCCAACCTTTATCCAATAAAGGATCTTCATGAACTGTTTTTAAATAGTAATTTAATGCAAATTCATTATTTCCTAAACGCTCATAACATTTAGCAACGCGAAGTAAAACAAAAGAAGAAGGATCGTCTAATTCTAATGTAACATTGTAACAATCAATAGCTTCTTGATACTTTTTTAGTTTTTCGTATGATTTTGCTTTTTCCATGTACGCACCTAAGAAGGTTTCGTCAATTAAAGTTGCATAATCGAAAGCCCAAACTGCTTTTTCGTAGTTTTTCAAGGCATAATATTGTCTTCCTAATTGATGCCAAGCTACTTCACTGTAGGGATTTTTATCAATAAATCGGTTTAGATAAACAATCGCTTCTGCATTTTGGTCAAGGAAATCAAAACAATATACAACATTGTATAATGCAGAATAATCTTCTGTATCCTCATCTAAACACTTGATAAAATTTTCTTTAGCCATTTCTAAATTATCCATGAAAAGATATTCCATTCCTATCATCGAATAGATATCGGCATAATCATCTGTGTATTTTAGTGCTGTTTTTAAATAGGAAATCGCCTTTTCGTGTTCGTCTCTTTTAGAACATATATTGGCTTTTTGAATATAGATTTCTTCATTAGTGGGTTCGATGGCGTATAACTCGTTAAGCAATTTTTCAGCAATATCGAGTTTGTCTTCGTAGACTAACATTTCCACTTGAACTAATTTTAATCCCGTAGATTTAGGATGTTGTTCTAAACCTAATTTAAGCGCTCTTTTAGCTAAATTTAATCGGCCTGTATCCATGTAATGAAGAATGATATCTTCAAACTCTTCTGAATCAAAGAAAAAAACTTTATTAGTTTTTAACATGGATTCAAATTTAGATAAGGATAAGCTGTTTTCTTCTTCTTCGTTGCTCAAATTCATAGCGCTTCATTTTATGATTTTATCCTAAATAAAATTAAGGATTTATATTGGGGAAGTAGGTTTCTAAAGGAATTGTTTTAAACAAAATAATTAACAATTATTAGCTCTTTTTGAAATTAAAATTAAGCCTTTTGTAAAATATTTTGTTTTATCTCTTTTTCTACTTCATTAAGCACATCAAGAATAATGCCACAACCCTTTGTAATTTCTTCATTACTAATGGTTAATGGTGGTGTTATGCGAATAGCGCAACCTTCGAAAAGAAGCCAGAATAAAATAACACCTCTTCTATGACAACGTAAAATTACTTCATTAGTAATCTCAGGAGCATCGGTCATTGCCGCTAACATAAGTCCGCGGCCTCGAATTTCTTTGATTAACGGATGTACTAAAAGCTTTTTGAAAAGTTGTTCTTTTTCTAAAGTTTCTTGCATTAAATTGGTCTCCGTTATTTCTTGTAATGTTGCCAAACTCGCTGCCGCAATGACAGGATGTCCGCCAAAAGTCGTGATATGACCAAGTTTTGGATCATGGCTTAATAAATCCATCATTTTTTCAGAGGCAGTAAAAGCTCCGACAGGCATTCCGCCACCCATTCCTTTTCCCATTACCACTACATCAGGAACAACATCATAGTTTTGAAATCCGAAAAGTTTTCCTGTACGTCCAAATCCGGGTTGAATTTCGTCTAATATCATTATGGCACCCACTTCATCACATCGTTGACGTACTTTTTTAAGAAAATCATTTTGTGGTTCGATAAATCCAGCACCACCTTGAATCGTTTCTAATAAAACTCCAGCAGTTCGAGTAGTAATTTTTTCTAGATCTGCTTCATTGTTGAACGTAATGAAATCGACATCAGGAATCAAAGGTCGAAAAATTTGTTTGCGTTCTTCAAATCCCATCACACTCATACTCCCCATGGTATTACCATGATAAGCATTGTGGCATGAAATCCATTGACTTCTTCCTGTTACACGGCGTGCTAATTTTAATGCGCCTTCAATGGCTTCCGTTCCTGAATTTACCAGATATGTTTTCGTTAGTGGATAAGGAAGATTTTTAGCCAATAATTTACACAATTCTGTAGCTGGATGTTGGGCATATTCGCCATAAACCATTACATGAGAATAAGTGTCTAGTTGTTTTTTTATAGCATCATGAACCCGTTTTGGTTGATGCCCTAATGTATTTGCAGAAACTCCAGCTACCATGTCTAAATAGGCATTGCCTTCGGTGTCATAAATATAAGAACCCTTTGCATGGGAAATTTCCATAGCTAATGGGTGAGGTGAGGTTTGTGCTTGGTATTTAAAAAAATCTTCAATCATAGACTGATTATTGTTTTTTAGGGGATATTTTCTTTTTTGATTCTGTTTTTTTGTCCATTTTCTTGTCAACGTTTTTTTTGTTTTCATTGAGTTCAAGAGTTTCTGGTAAAATTTCCATTGGTTTTTCAGCAACGGTAGCTTTCTTTTTAGCTTCAATTTGAATTTTATCATCTAAAGCCAATTCTTCAGATGGAAAAATGTCATCTTTGGATAAAATTCGTTCGTTGCCACGCCAAACAAAACCTCTTAGTTTTCTAGCGTTTTCTGGGAATTCATTTTCAGGATAAATGTGACTGTCAGTTTTTGTAAAAAATGTTATGGCATCAATTTTATTTTCTTCTAACTCCAGATTTATTTTACTACAAACGGTTTTGTTAATTCCAATGAATTCGTTGGCATCATTATACATATAGTAAATAACTTCTGCATTTTTAACGACATCAACTTCTTTTAATTTGTTACCGAAAAATTTACCATATAGATTAACTCCTTTTATTTGGTTGTAACCATTTTTACTGAGGCTGTCCTTTTGAATGATAAAAGCATTGTTAAGTACTTTTAATGAATCTAATTCCTCAGTTTTATTGTTGCCAATTAAATGCATCACATCGCCTGTCATTTGGTTATCATTATTCCAAAGGATTGGTTTTCCAATAAGTTTTGTAAGTTGGGTTTTATTGTTTGACCATAAAGAATCGCATTTTCCACTCATATCAGATTTGTAAAAGCGAACATTGTTAAAAGCTCGAATTATTCTATTTTCTTGTGGCCCCGAAACTATTATTTTTTTTCCATGCATGTACATTGTATCTTTTTCAACCAAAGTTTTTACTAATGCCTTTTTTGTTAAAATCATTGAATCTTTTTTGGTGGCTGCATTGCGATATAATTCAGCATAATGACCTGTTGCGATTACTTTGTTGATGGTATCGGTAATTTTTACATTGTTAATACCTCTAGAATAGTTTTTCTTTCGATCGTAATACAAATCATCACCTTCAATAATCTTATTATCGAGCGTAATTTTGGAGTTTTTGGAAAGTTTACCGATGTTATTTGTTGTATCGTAAAACCCGTTTTCGGTATAAATTATATTTCCTTTGTTTGTAATAGTTGAAGGTCCAAAAACATAGGCATGGCCTGAATTTTCATAATAATCAAGGTTGTTTGTTTTGATGTTACTTTCTGGATTTGTAACGGTAACGGCAGTGGTAAATTTGTATTTTTTTTGATTTACGTAGTAACGACCCGATTTGCTTCTCAATGTATTTTCTTTATTACGAATAGTGCCGTAAGTGTTATAAAATGCCTCTTGGTTTTTTTTGTCGAAATATACCGTATCAGTTGTTAAAGTTGATTCTGGTGAGCGTAACACAACATCTCCTGTAGCAAAAGCAAATTCTTTATCACCATTGTACTCAGCATATTTACTATTCATTGTGATAGTATCGCCTTGGTTCATTTGAACATTTCCAAATGCTTTTACATAATTCTCACTTTTAAAATGATAAGCTTTGTTGCAAAACATTTTAACTCCATTGTGAATGATACGAACATTTCCTGTAAATACAGTAGCTCCAGGAATTTCGGTCTGATTCATATCTACGAAATCGGAGTTTTCAATGATGATTTTTTTCTTTTCTTGTGCTGATAAAAAACTTACTGTCAGCAACAAAAAGGCTATATAAAAAAATGTGTTTTTCAACTTAAAATTATTTTGAGCCAAATTTAAGTAAAAACTA
>JAHRWO010000373.1 GCA_019105125.1 Flavobacterium sp. | reverse complement strand
AAGACAAAGAAGCAATCGGTAATTTAATGATAAGATTTGGTTTATCAAAAAAAACAGAACTTAGATTAGTATCCGATTTTGGAATTTCAAATTATAATGATAATCTAAACACTATAGGAATTAGCTTTAAACGCAAACTTTTAGAACAAAATAAAATAATTCCAGAAATAACACTTGTAGGATATTATCGAAATTTAATTAAAAATAAAATTGAATTTCAAAAACAAGAAAACTATGCTCTAATTTTAGCCTTTCAAAATATCCTTTCAGAAAAATTAACTATTGGATATAATTTTGGAACTAACTCTTTTGGAGAATCAATTATCGTAACATTATTTTCAAATTATATTTTTTCAAAAAAAATTACTTTTTATACGGAGTACTTTTCCTCATTTACAAAAAATTCTTTAGGAAATCACAGCTTAGATTTAGGAATATTTTACTTGTTTAATAATAATTTACAGTTTGATTTTGCTTATGGTCAAACTATACATAAAACGACAAATCCTTTCATAACTGCCGGTTTTTCAATTAAACTTGACAAAAAATAAATTTTGAATCAATTACTAATTCTTAACCTTATCAACAGAGGCCGGTTCGTCATCTTTTAAAATTAATCTTAAAGAACTGTTTTTTGAAAAATAATTCCAAGCCCAATTAATGAAGATGATTAATTTGTTGCGCACACTTAAAATGAGCATTAAATGCAAAAACATCCAAACCACCCATGCAAAATATCCTTTAAATTTAATAAAAGGTAATTCTACTACGGCTTTGTTTCTTCCAATTGTTGCCATTGAGCCTAAATCAGTATACTAGTATTCTTTTATTCTTTTATTCTCAATAATGGCCAATAAGTTTTTTGCTAATAATTTACCTTGGTTAATTGCAACATTTGCAACTTGAGGATGGCCCTTCGGATATTTTGATGTTTCCATATAAGAAATATCTCCTATGGCAAAAATATCTTTTACGCCTTTAATTTGATTTTTTCGATCAACTATATAACGATTTGTAGGAGTAACAGCGTCTTGTGATAGTCCTTTGATAATATTTCCTGTTACACCTGCCGCCCAAATCACATGTTTACTCTTGATGATTTCTCCATTATTCATGGTTAAATTTATTCCATCATAATCAGTAACAAAAACCTGAGTTTTTATAATTACGCCAAGATCTGATAAATACTTTGAAGATGTTTTTCTTGCCATTTCGCCCATGTTGTTTAACGTATTTGGGCTTCCTTCTAATAAAATGATATTCATTTTAGAGAAATCTATTCTAAAAAAATCTTTTGGAAGAATGTCTCTTTTTATTTCTGCAAATGCACCGGCTAACTCTACACCAGTAGGTCCGCCACCAACCACAACAATATTGAAAAGAGCATCTTTATCATTTTCAGATTCATTTAGTAATTTTTCGAAATTTTCTAAAATACTGTTTCTAATTGTTATAGCTTGATAAGTTGATTTAAGACTATAGGTATACTTTTTTATGTTTTTATTTCCAAAATAATTGGTTTTAAACCCAGATGCAATAACGAGGTAATCATATTCAAAAGTACCAATGTTTGTAAATATTTTTTTTTGTTCAGAATCAATGCTTTCAACTTTTGCTAAACGAATTCTTACATCCTTTCGCTTTTGAAAAATCTTTCTAAAAGGGAAAGATATACTTGACGGCTCTATTTGTGAAGTAGCAACTTGATAAAACAAAGGTTGAAATTGGTGATGATTAAGTTTATCTATTAACAAAACATCAAATTTATCTTCTTTCAAGTTTTGAATAAATTGTAATCCTGCAAAACCTCCACCAATTACTATTATTTTTTTTTTAATATTTGCCATCATCTTTTTAATTTAAAAAAGTGAGTAAATTTAATATTAATAAATTTAGTTTTACTAATTTATTTCTTTCTTCTCGTATCAATCAAATGGATAATTTGCCATTTTCCATTGTCGTTATACAAGGTAAAAGCATTGGCACCAATATGACTTAGTTTATCATTTATATAAAATTCATACGGAGTCCATACGTGGGCTAAGTTGCCATCAAATTCTACTTTAAAATCAAGTAATTTTTCGAATATTTTCAAATTTGAAGGAATAGTTGCTATTGAATTTAAAAATTCGTCAAATTTTTCATCTTTCAGTTTATTTCCTTCTTTAGTATTGGCAACTGTTCGCAATACAATTTCAGGATGACACAATTGTTTAAGAGCAGTTGTATCTTTAGCATGAAAAGCAATAAAAAAATCTTCGACAATTGCTTTAGGCGTTTTTTCTTGAGCAAAAATTAAATTTGATACAAAAACAGTTGTAATAATAAGTAGTTTTCTCATTGCAAAATTATTTAGATTAGTGCATTTGTAGCACTTGAACTAAATATGTTACAATTCCGGCAATATAACCCGCTACAGCTAAAGGAGTTATCTTTTTTAAATACCACATAAAAGTAATTTTTTCTTTCTCCATTACAGCAATACCAGCAGCTGAACCAATTACTAACATACTTCCACCAGTTCCCGCACAAAGAGCAATGAATTCCCATAAAGAATGATCCATGGGGTAATCCACTAATGAGAACATTCCTTGTGTAGCGGCTACTAAACTCCCGTTATCTACAATTGATGATAAAACCCCAATTGCAATTACCATAGAATCTGTATTAGGTAAATTTGTAATTAAAAAATTTGCCATTTCTTTTAAAATCCCAACTTCTTGTAAAGCAAATACCATTAATAAAATCCCCATGAAATATAGGATAGAACTAATATCCACTTTAGTTAAAGCATAAGCAACAGAAAACTTATCTTTTTCTTCTTGGGTTTTATTTCTATGATATACAATAGAAACTAATGCTACTACTGATAAAGATATTAAAACTCCTATAAATGGTGGTAATCCTGTTAAAGTCTTAATAACTGGAACCATTACTAAACCTATAACTCCTGCAACAAAAACACTCATACTTCCTCTCATTTTTTCTTCCTGACGCACTTGAGCCATGGATACTTGAGCTCTCAAAACTGCAAAACCTTTCATTCTAAAACTTGCTATCAATACAGGTACTAACAATACCATGATGGACGGTAAAATCAATGCTTTTACAATTCCAAAAGAACTAACTTGTCCGCCAATCCATAACAAAGTTGTGGTAACATCTCCAATCGGACTAAAAGCTCCTCCAGCATTTGCAGCTATAACAACAATACCTGTTAATGTCATTCTGATTTCGCCTTTGGGCATTAACTTTCTGAGCAAAGTAACCATAATTATAGCTGTTGCTAAGTTATCTAATAGTGAAGATAAAATAAATGTTATAAATGCAACAATCCAAAGGAGTTTTAAAACTGATGTTGTCCTAATTCTGCTCGTAATTACAGTAAATCCTTTGTGAATATCAATTAATTCAACTATAGTCATGGCACCCATTAAAAATATAAGCAATCCAGAAATTTCGCCAAAATATCCCATTAGTTTTTCTGTAACTAGATGTTGATCGTTATTACTAAAAATAGCAATTACAACCCAACAAATAGTTCCGGTAAGTAGTGCAGTAATCGTTTTATTTATTCGAATTGGAGATTCTAAAATAATGCTTAAATAACCAAGGATAGCAACAAATAGTAGTATAGAAATCATTTTTATATTTTTAGTACGGTACGAAATTAATACAATTAATTTAACAATTTTTTAATATTTGATAAAAAATTTCACAAATTATAAAAAGAACTTAACATTTAGTACATTTGTAAATTAAAACGCTTTAACATGTCAGCAGCAAAGAAAGATTACAAAAGAATTACAACAAGAACATTAATAGATATGAAAGAAAATGGAGAAAAAATATCCATGTTAACTTCATATGATTTCACAATGGCAAAAATTGTTGATTCAGCAGGTGTTGATGTAATATTAGTTGGTGATTCAGCAAGTAATGTAATGGCTGGACATGAAACTACATTACCTATTACTCTTGACCAAATGATTTATCATGCTTCAAGTGTGGTGCGAGCATGTGAAAGAGCTTTAGTTGTTGTTGATTTGCCTTTTGGAAGTTACCAATCTGACTCCAAAGAAGCCCTTCGTTCAGCTATTAGAATTATGAAAGAAAGTGGTGGACACGCCGTAAAATTAGAAGGTGGAAGTGAAATTAAAGATTCCATTAAAAAAATTTTAAACGCAGGAATACCTGTCATGGGACATTTAGGATTAACTCCTCAGTCAATTTATAAATTTGGAACTTATACCGTAAGAGCTAAAGAAGAAGCTGAAGCTGAAAAATTAATTGAAGATGCAAAAATGTTAGAGCGTCTAGGATGCTTTTCACTAGTTTTAGAGAAAATTCCTGCTGCATTAGCTGAAAAAGTTGCTAAAAGTATTTCCATTCCTGTAATCGGAATTGGTGCTGGTAGTGGTGTTGATGGTCAAGTCCTGGTAATTCACGACATGTTAGGCATGAATAATGAATTTAGTCCAAGATTTTTGCGTCGCTACTTAAACTTATACGAGCAAATGACGCAAGCAATTGGACAATACGTATCGGATGTTAAATCAAAAGATTTTCCAAACGCAAGCGAGCAATATTAATTTTGAATTCATTATTAGATTTCGAAATACATAAAAATATGTTTTATAAAGTTATTTCAACTAGAGAAAACTTACAAATTCTTCACGAAGACAATCATATCATAGTCATAAATAAACGTGTTGGCGATATTGTACAAGGTGATAAAACAGGTGACAAACCATTATCAGATGTTATTAAAGAATATCTTAAACTCAAATACAACAAACCTGGAGATGTTTTTTTAGGTGTAGTTCATCGTTTAGATAGACCAACTACTGGAATTGTTATATTTGCGAAAACATCAAAAGCGCTATCTCGATTAAACGAAACTTTCAAAAATAGAGAAACACAAAAAACATATTGGGCAGTAATAAAAAATAGTCCACCCAAAGAAAAAGACACTTTAGTTCACTTTCTAAAACGAAATTCCAAAAATAATACCTCAAAAGCCTATTCAAAAGAGGTTCCAGAAAGCAAAAAAGCAAGTTTAACATATCAAATAATAAAAAAGTTAGATCATTATCTTGTGTTAGAAATTGACTTACATACCGGGAGACATCACCAAATTAGAGCACAGTTACAAGCTATTGGCTGTCCAATAAAAGGGGATTTAAAATACGGATTTGAAAGAAGTAATTCAGATGGAGGAATTCATTTACACGCAAGAAAATTAATAGTATTACATCCCGTAACTAAACAAATCCTAACTTTTATAGCTGAACCTCCAAGCGACACTATATGGAATTCAATAATTTAACATAATCTGTGATTTAATTAAGATTTTTTTTTAAATTTATTGAATTAATCGCCATGTGATGAAAAAAATAATAAATACTACTCTCAATCCCCAAGAAAAAATATCACAATTAGAATCTGAATTAGCAAATTACAAAAGTAAGGTTGCGCTTTACGGAAATTTTGAATATTTTTTTAATGAAACCACAGATCTTATCTGTATTGCCAATTTAGAAGGTTTTTTTCTTAAAATTAATAAGGCATTCACAAATACATTAGGTTATTCTGAATCAGAATTAATGTCTAAAAAATTTATCAACTATGTTTATCCTGAAGATGTTGAAAAAACTCTCAATGAAATAAACAATTTGAAAGAAGGCAAAAATTCAATTAATTTTAGTAACCGCTATATGCTAAAAAATGGCAGTTACATTTGGTTACAATGGATATCCACTATTAACCTCAAGACTAATATCGTTTTTGCTATTGCCCAAGATATATCTGAAATAAAAAACACACAAGAAAAATTAATTATCAGTGAAAAATTACTGAATGAATCCCAAAAAATGGCAAAAATCGGAAGTTGGGAATTCAATTTACTTACCAATAAATTATATTGGTCTGATGAACTTTATAATATTTTTGAAATTAAAAAAAATGATAAAGACAATTTAATTGATACATACAGAAGTAAAATTTCTTCAGATGTTAAAAATCTTTTAGATCAACTTGCAGATAGAGCAGTTAATGAAAAAAAATCATATGAAGTTGAACACCCCTTTTATGTTTCAGAAAATAGAACTAAATGGCTTTTTGGTTCGGGTGAACCTGTATTAAATGAAATTGGTGAAGTTGTAAAAATAAGAGGAATTGCTAGAGATATTACAGCTCAAAAAGAGCGAGATATTGCCGTAAAAGAAAAAGAGTTTGCAGAACTTGCAAATCGAGCTAAATCGGATTTTCTTGCTAATATGAGTCATGAGATAAGAACTCCATTAAATGGTGTTATTGGTTTTTCAGATTTACTTTTAAAAACAAATTTGGATGAAAATCAAAAAGTTTACATGAATAACATCAACAATTCAGCAAATTTACTTCTTGAAATCATAAACGATATTTTAGATTTCTCCAAAATTGAATCAGGCAAATTTGAATTGCATTATGAACCATTAAACATAAGAAAATTAGCCCAGCAAGTAATTGATTTATTCAAAAGTCAAGCAATCAATAAGAAAATTGCATTAAACCTCATAGTGGATTCAAAAATTCCAGAATATGTATTAGCCGATATTGTAAGATTAAAACAAGTATTGGTTAATTTGTTAGGAAATGCCATAAAGTTTACTGATTTTGGAGAAATAGTTTTGCTGATAGAAGAAGTAAAAAATAAAAAAGTTCCAAAAAGTCAATTTTCTACAATTCGCTTTTCAGTGATTGATACAGGGATTGGAGTTAAAAAAGAAAACTTAGAGAAAATCTTCAAATCCTTCGTTCAAGAGGATGCATCAACAACAAAACGATATGGTGGTACTGGATTAGGATTATCCATTGCTAATAAAATATTAGAAAAATCAAAAAGTAAAATTAATGTAACTAGTGTACCCGGTGAAGGTAGTAACTTCAATTTTACAATTACTTTTAAAATTGGAGTTAATCCAAATCAAGACAAAAAACTAAAAGATAATCAAAACGAAAAAAAATTAAAAAATCTAAAAAAACTCAACAAAGAAATGAAAATTTTAATTGTTGAAGATAATAAAATAAATATGTTACTTTGCAAAAAAATGATTCATTCTATTATTCCTCAAGGAGTTATACTTGAAGCATACGATGGTCAAGCAGCTTTAGACATTTTAGCAATAGAAGATGTAAATATAATTCTCATGGATATTCAAATGCCTGTTAAAAATGGCTACGAAACAACACTTGAAATTAGGAAAAATACTAAAAACAAAAATATTCCAATAATTGCACTAACCGCTGGAATAATGATTGGAGAAAAAGAAAAATGCTTAGAATATGGAATGAATGATTTCATCTCAAAACCCTTCAAATTAAATGAATTACAAACTATTATTAACAAACATATCTAATTAAATGAAATTTTTAAACATTTTTGTTGCAGTTGGTCTAATAAGTACCTCAATGTTTTCACAAGAACATTTTAGTGGAATTTCCACATCAAAACGTGTAGGAGTATTGAATGCTACTAATAATCCTGCAGAATTAGCCAATCTTAGTTCAAAATTTGAAGCCAATTTATTTAACTTTTCAATGGTTATTGCTAACGATAAACTCAAATTTAGCGATCTTGTAAAAGGAGATAATCTTGAAAATAAAATTTTTGAAGGCAACGATGCAGTAAATTTAAGAATAGATGCCCAAATATTTGGTCCTTCATTTGCATTTAAATACAACAAATGGGGATTTGGAATATTTTCGTTAGCAAACGTGAAAGCAAATGTGATGAATTTAAATTCAGAACTCGCAGATGCTTTTCAAAATGGAAGTTTGAGCAATTTAATTTCTCAAACTACGATAGCATCAAATGAAAATCAAAGATTAAATGCCACCACATGGGGAGAACTTGGTTTTACAATTGCCAGAAATATCATTGATCTACCAAAACATAAACTTAACGTGGGAACAAATCTAAGATTATTATTTCCTGGGGCTTATGCTAATTTTTCAGCAGATAAATTTAATGGTACAATTGTTAATAACATGGGGAATTTATCACTTGTTAACGCCTCTGCCAATATCAATATTGCTTATGCAGGCGTTCTAGCAAATGACTACAACGATCAAGGAAATTACAACGAATTTTTCTCTCAAGGAATAAATGGATTTGCAGCTGACATAGCAGTTAATTATCGTTTAAAAGATGAAAATGATGCTAGTAGTTATAAATTAAATACTGGATTATCATTAAAAAATATAGGTTCAATGACATTTAAATCAGACAACAATATTAACAAAACCTATACGTTAAATGTTGAAAATTTTGAAAATTTAGATTTAAATCAATTTGAAAACGCTCAAAGTTTATCAGAGATTGAGGCTATTCTTAATGACCCTGCTAATGCAAATTATTTTCAATCAACATCAAGCACAGCAGATTATTCAGTAAAACTACCTACTGTTATAAATGCTTACGCTGATGTAAGATTAGCAAAAAAATGGTTTGTTACTGCAAGTATTAATCAAAAAATTAGTGATGATAACAAAAATGATTTTGTAACGACTCAAAATTCTTATACGCTTATTCCACGATTTACAACGAAATGGTTCGAAACTTTTGTTCCCTTAGCATCAAATGAAATTTCTGGATTTACAAGTGGAATCGGATTTAGAATAGGTGGATTTTTCTTAGGATCAAATAGTGTTTTTTCTGCGCTTGCTGATAACGGGAAACAAGCTGATTTGTATTTAGGTATCCGTTTTGGAATTAAATAAAAGTTTACTTTCATCTAGAGATAATTTATCAAATATTTTTTAAACATTTTATAAAATTATCGAAAGAATTGACGTTAATGTACAATTCCTATTTTATTTTTTGTAATTTTGTTTAATATTTTTAAACTTATGTTAAACATAATTTTTTTAAATTTTAAAACAAAGACATAAAATCAATAAAAAATGAAAAATAAAATTCCAGATAATGTTGTTTTTAATGAAGAGGAAGGTTACAATGCTAGTATGCTTGCCTATCCCACAAATGTTGGAGCTCCCGTAATCAAAATAGATAATATTTTGGATTGGAAAAGTGTCGGAATTAGAAAAGTTAACAAAGAATTTGAAAGTAAATTTAATGAACTTAAAGCCGAATACGAAAAGTTAATGCAAGAATATGAATGGAACGAAATTATTTACAATTCCAAATACTCTTTTGAACCTATAATTGGTGAAACGTATCATTTATATCAATCTAATGATGGTACTCATTTCCTATCTTTGATTGATCCATCTCAATGGAATAAAGAATATATAGGTTCTTTCAATTTGAATAGTGATAAAAAATGGATTCAAATTAATTCCAAAAAAGACAATTTTTAAAAAAAGAATTCTTCTTAAAATAAGAAGAATTCTTTTTTTTATCCTAACCAACCTTCCCTATCCAAACTTCTATATTGAATCGCTTCTGCAATATGATGCGATTGAATACTTTCAGAAATTTCTAAATCGGCAATCGTTCTAGAAACTTTTAAAATTCTATCATACGCTCTGGCAGACAAATTTAATCGTTCCATTGCCGTTTTTAGTAATTGCAACGAAACCTCATCTAAAACACAAAATTCACGAATTAATTTACTACTCATTTGCGCATTGTAGTGAATATGTTCAAAATTTTCAAAGCGTTGCGATTGAATTTGTCTAGCTTTCGTAACACGTTCTCTAATCGCGACACTACTTTCTGCTTTTCGAGTCTCAGTTAATTTTTCAAAAGGAACGGGTGTAACTTCAATATGAATATCAATTCGATCTAACAAAGGTCCAGAAATTTTACTCAAATACCGTTGCATTTCTTGAGGAGTGGAACTCACAGGAGCATTCGGGTCATTAAAATAACCACCCGGACTCGGATTCATACTAGCTACCAACATAAATGATGACGGATAGGTAATCGTAAATTTCGCCCTAGAAATAGTCACTTCCCTATCTTCCAAGGGTTGACGCATGACTTCTAAAACTTCTCTCTTAAATTCAGGTAATTCGTCTAAAAATAAAACACCGTTATGTGCCAAAGAAATTTCACCTGGTTGTGGATAACTTCCACCTCCAACTAAGGAAACCGAGCTCGCTGTGTGATGCGGACTACGAAACGGGCGTTGTGCCATCAAACCTACATCTTTTGTTTTACCTGCTACCGAATGAATTTTGGTAGTTTCCAGAGCTTCTCTCATCGTCATTGGTGGCAAAATACTAGGCAATCGCTTGGCTAACATCGTTTTTCCTGAACCCGGCGGACCAATTAATATAATATTATGTCCACCTGCAGCCGCAATTTCCATGCATCGCTTTATTCCTTCCTGACCTTTCACATCGGCAAAATCGTGTTCTGGAAAGTTT
>JAHRWO010000077.1 GCA_019105125.1 Flavobacterium sp. | reverse complement strand
TCAGTAAAAGGAGCAATTTCTTCTCTAATTTTTCTTTCGTAATCACGAGTACTCATGGTGTCTTTTTCAACTAAATCCCATTTGTTTACTAAGATTACAATTCCTTTACGGTTTTTCTCCGCCAACCAAAAAATACTTTGGTCTTGTCCTTCAAATCCGCGAGTTGCATCGATAACTAATAAACAAACATCACTGTGCTCAATTGCTCTCACCGAACGCATTACCGAGTAAAATTCTAAATCTTCTTTTACTTTTGCTTTACGTCTAATTCCGGCTGTATCAACCAAGTTGAATTCGAATCCAAAACGGTTGTATTTTGTATCAATCGCATCACGAGTAGTTCCTGCAATATCAGTTACCACAAATCTATCTTCACCAATTAAAGCGTTAATGAAAGAAGATTTTCCGGCATTTGGTCTTCCCACTACACAAAATCTTGGTAACGGATTTTCTTCTTCAACAGCGTCTGGTAATTCAGGTAAAACCTCTACGATTTTATCTAATAATTCACCCGTTCCGCTTCCGCTCATTCCCGAAATCGTGAAGTAATCTCCTAATCCTAAGTTGTAGAATTCCACCGCGTCTTTTTCACGCATCGCGTTATCTACTTTATTTACAACTAAAATAACGGGTTTTTTAACTTTACGAAGTAATTTAGCCACTTCATCATCCATTGGAGTTATGCCTTCCTCAACATCTACTACAAAAACAATAGCATCCGCCTCGTCAATAGCTAATTCTACTTGACGACGAATTTCTCCTTCAAAAATATCATCCGAACCTTTTACATAACCTCCAGTATCAATTACTGAAAATTCTTTTCCGTTCCACTCACTTTTTCCATAATTTCTATCACGCGTAACACCGCTTACCGAGTCAACAATGGCTTCTCTTCGCTGAATTAAACGGTTAAAAAATGTGGATTTTCCAACATTTGGTCTTCCTACAATGGCAACAATATTGTTCATAATCTTATTTTGAATCGGCAAAAGTACGATTTTTTTTGGAGCTTTTTCCAGCTATCCATTACAACTCCACAATTTTACGTCTTTTTTTCTAAATTTATTAGAGTAGCTTCTAAGGTCGCAACTCTAATAAAAAGAAAAAATAGTTATAAAATTTGCGGGGTTTTCATTCTTATCTGGGCTAAACTAAAAATTTTATTCAACATTTGTTAAAAATTTATATATTCGCATAAATCCCAAGTGTATGGAACCCGAAAAAAGCATCGCACTTCGCCCCAGATTTGAAGTGGAATCAAAAAATAGTGTTACGCAAATCTTAGAAAAAGCAAAACAACTAAAAACCGAACTCAAAGCCGATTACCAAATAAAAATAATCGACGAACATTTGTATTTCTATTTCAGTAAAGAAAAAAGAAAATATTATTCACCATTTTTACATTTGGAACTAGAAGCCAACGAAGGTAAAACCGCCGTAAAAGGCTTGTTTGGTCCAGAGCAATTATTATGGACACTTTTTATGTTTTTGCATTTTATCATTGCAGGATTGTTTTTGGTTTTTGCTATGATGGCTTACACACATTGGTCGCTAAAACAATCCACGGTTTTAGATTTTAGCATTATGGGAATTATGGTTGTGTTTTGGTTTTCGCTCTATTTTATGGCACGATTAAATCGAGAACGCGGTGTGCCACAAATGCATGAATTAGAAGAGTTGATGTATAAAGTTTTGGAATAAAAAAACCTGATGAACATTCATCAGGCATCTTTTATCTTTATTCTTTGCTTTTTTTTCTTACTTCTGGTTATACCCAAAACGTTTCAATTGGTAAGCACTACTTCTCCAATCTTTATTTACTTTAACGTAAGTTGCTAAGTGAATTTGTTTGCCAAAGAATTTCTCTAAATCTTCACGGGCTTGAATTCCAACTTTCTTCAATGCAGCACCTTTGTGTCCAATGATGATTCCTTTTTGTGTATCGCGTTCTAACATGATTACGGCGCGAATTCTAATGATGTTGTCGTCTTCGATAAATTCTTCCGTTTCAATTTCTACGGCATACGGAATTTCTTTATCGTAATTCAATAAGATTTTCTCACGAATAGTTTCGTTTACAAAGAAACGTTCAGGTTTATCAGTTAAAGCATCTTTCGGATAAAATGGTGGAGAAACAGGAAGTAATTCGATAATTCGATCAAAAACCGCTTTAACGTTAAAATTTTCTAAGGCAGAAATAGGATAGATTTCGGCATTTGGTACTTTTTCTTTCCACAATTGCATTTGTTCTTCCAGTTGTTCTTGGTTCGATTTGTCAATTTTATTCAATAATAACAAAACCGGAATCTTAGAATGGATAATTTTATTAAAAAACGCTTCGTCTTTTAATTCTTTTTCACCAATCTCTACCATGTAAACCAAAATGTCAGCATCTTCAAAAGCCGATTTCACAAAATCCATCATTGAATTTTGTAATTCATACGCAGGTTTTATAATTCCTGGCGTATCTGAAAATAAAACTTGAAAATCATCTCCATTTACAATTCCTAAAATACGGTGTCTAGTGGTTTGTGCTTTCGATGTGATAATAGAAAGACGTTCACCTACAAACGCATTCATAAGAGTTGATTTCCCTACATTCGGATTTCCAATGATATTTACA
>JAHRWO010000124.1 GCA_019105125.1 Flavobacterium sp. | reverse complement strand
GATTTGATAAAAAGCCTTACTTTTGCAAAAAACAAATCAATTTTGAAAGACATTCTTTTAATCACACCGCCTTTTACCCAACTGAATACACCGTATCCAGCAACGGCTTATTTGAAAGGTTTTCTAAATACCAAAAACATTTCGGCTTACCAAATGGATTTAGGAATCGAAGTGATTTTAGATATGTTCTCCAAAAAAGGTCTAACCGAGATTTTTTGTCACATCGAGCGAAGTCGAGATGCAGATTCTCCCAACTCCCAACTTCTAACTTCTAACTCCCAAAGAATTTATTCGCTAAAATACGATTACATCAAAACAATTGATGCTGTAATTGCTTTTCTTCAAGGGAAAAATCCATCATTGGCAAGACAAATCTGTTCAGGAAATTTTTTACCTGAAGCGTCTCGTTTTGATCAATTAGATGACATGGAATTTGCTTTTGGTTCCATGGGAATGCAAGATAAAGCGAAACATTTAGCCACTTTATACCTTGAAGATTTATCTGATTTTATTGTAGAATGTGTCGATGAAAATTTCGGATTTAGTCGCTATGCAGAACGTTTGGGACGAAGTGCAAATTCGTTTGATGAGTTATACAATCATTTGCAAAATGAATTAACGTTTATTGATGAAATCACCATCAAAATTCTGAAAGAACGAATAGGAGAAGTACAACCTAAATTAATCTGTTTTTCCGTTCCATTTCCCGGGAATTTATATAGTGCATTCCGTTGTGCTCAATTCATAAAAGCTAATTTTACAAATATCAAAACCGCAATGGGCGGCGGTTTCCCAAATACCGAACTCCGAGAATTAAAAGATAAAAGAGTTTTTGAATTCTTCGATTTTATCACTTTAGACGATGGAGAATTACCTGTCGAATTATTAATTAATCACGTTTTAAATTCCCCTTATTTAGAGGGGTTAGGGGAGGCTAAACGAACTTTTCTTTTAGAAAATAACCAAGTCGTCTATAAAAACAATTCCACTCGCCACGATTACAAACAAAGTGAAGTAGGAACTCCGGATTATTCCGATTTATTGTTAGATAAATACATTTCTGTAATTGAAGTAGCCAATCCTATGCACAGTTTGTGGAGCGATGGTCGCTGGAATAAGCTTACTATGGCGCATGGTTGTTACTGGGGGAAATGTACTTTTTGTGATATTTCTCTGGATTACATTAAGTTGTATGAACCTATCGCAGCCAAAATTTTAGTAGATAGAATGGAAGAACTAATCACTCAAACGGGCGAAAACGGATTCCATTTTGTAGATGAAGCGGCTCCTCCAGCTTTAATGCGAGAAGTGGCTTTGGAAATTATTAAACGAAAATTAGTGGTGACCTGGTGGACGAACATTCGTTTTGAGAAAAGTTTCACAGCTGATTTGTGTTTGTTGTTAAAAGAATCGGGCTGTATTGCGGTTTCAGGTGGATTGGAAGTGGCTTCAGACCGACTTTTAGAGCTAATCAAAAAAGGAGTAACGGTCGAACAAGTAGCGCAAGTAACCCGAAATTTCACCGAATCCGGAATTATGGTTCATGCCTATTTGATGTACGGCTATCCCACACAAACGATTCAAGAAACAGTAGATAGTTTGGAAATGGTACGTCAATTGTTTGAATTGGGTGTTTTGCAAAGTGGTTTTTGGCATCAATTTGCTATGACAGCACATTCACCTGTTGGCATGTCTCCAGAAGAATTTGGAGTAATTCCGGAGCAAAATGAAATTATGTTTGCTAATAACGACATTAATTTCAGAGATAAAACAGGTATTAATCACGATAAATTCAGCTTCGGATTAAAAAAATCGTTATTCAATTACATGCACGGAATCTGCTTTGATTACGATTTACAAGATTGGTTCGATTTCAAAATTCCAAAAACAAAAATCCCATCCGATTTCATTTATAATTGTTTGGAAAAAGAACACAATTTCTCAGTAAAACCAAATGCTAAAATCGTTTGGATAGGAGGAAAACCTCAAACCGAAATCTTCACCAAATCGAAAAAAGGAAAAAGCTGGGAAATGATGAAATTAACATTTCATAATAAAACACAAACCTTTGATATTTCGGTAAATGCCGAAGAAGGAAAATGGTTGGCCATAACTTTAGAGAGAATTTCAGTTTATTCCGATAATAAAGTAACTTTTGCTCAATTGAAAACCGATTTTGAACAAAAATGGGAGGATTTTGAATTGTTTTGGTATTCAAAACCCATTTTGACCTTAAGACAATTTGGTTTGTTAACCTTGTAAAACCTATAGTATTTTTACAAATTTTATGAGATTTGGTATTCACGAAAACGTTTTCTTTTCGTAAGTTTACAACCACTAAAAAAAAATCTCATATGAGCGCAAATTATAAACTTTTAGTTAACAATTCTGCTTCGTTTGAAGTTACTGAAAATGATCTTCAAAAATTAGATGCCGTAAAGGTAGAAGCAACAAAGTTTCATGTACTAAAAGACAATACACCTTACAAAGCTGAACTTGTATCGGCTGATTTTATTTCCAAAAAATATACCGTAAAAGTTAACAATAACACTTATGAAGTGGCTATTTCAGGTGCTTTAGATGAATTAATCAAAAGTATGGGAATTGAACGTGGTAGAACAAAAGTAGTTAATGCTATCAAA
>JAHRWO010000103.1 GCA_019105125.1 Flavobacterium sp. | reverse complement strand
ATCAGCTCGTAAATATCGTCCGCAGACATTTAAAGATGTTGTGGGCCAACAAGCTATTACCAATACGTTGTTGAATGCTATTGAAACCAATCACTTAGCGCAAGCCTTGTTATTTACTGGACCTCGTGGTGTTGGAAAAACAACTTGTGCTCGTATTTTAGCTCGAAAAATTAATCAAGAAGGATATGATGATCCGTATGAGGATTTCTCTTTTAACGTTTTCGAATTAGACGCGGCTTCTAACAATGGTGTTGACGATATTAGAAGTATTATCGACCAAGTTAGAATACCACCACAAACTGGAAAATATAAAGTATATATTATTGACGAGGTGCACATGCTTTCGCAAGCAGCTTTTAATGCTTTCCTTAAAACATTAGAAGAACCACCTAAGCATGCTATTTTCATTTTAGCGACTACTGAAAAACATAAAATTATTCCAACGATTTTATCGCGTTGTCAAATTTTTGATTTCAAAAGGATTACGGTTAAAGATGCGAAAGAACACTTAGCTGAAATTGCTAAAGAACAAGGAATTACCTTTGAAGATGACGCACTTCACATCATTGCTCAAAAAGCAGATGGTGCTATGCGTGATGCTTTATCAATTTTTGACCGAGTAGTTTCGTATTGTGGAAAAAACCTTACTAGACAAGCCGTTACCGAAAATTTAAACGTCTTAGATTTTGAATATTACATCAAAATCACCGATTTAATTTTAGAAAATAAAATTCCGGATTTACTTTTAGCTTATAATGATATTTTAGCAAAAGGTTTTGATGGACATCATTTTATTGCTGGTTTGGCTTCGCATTTTAGAGATTTATTAGTGTGTAAAAATCCGGCTACTTTACCTTTGTTAGAAGCTGGAGAACATGCACAAAGTTTATATGCAGCGCAATCTCATAAAGCAATGCACGATTTCTTATTAAAAGGAATTGAATTAGCGAATGAATGCGATTTGAAATATAAAGTCAGCCAAAATCAGCGCCTTTTAGTCGAGCTTTGTTTGATGCAATTAGCCTCTATCACTTTTGATGGAGAAAAAAAAAAGTAGCTAAATTTATAATTCCGGCTACGCATTACAAGAACAACTCCTACTCTATTTCAGAAGTTTCTTCCTTAAAAACTCAAGTTCCAATTGAGGAAACTAAACCTGTTGTAAAATCAGAACCGACATTTAGCGAACCTATAGTTACTTCAATTCCTGAAGTTCAAAATGAAGTAGTTACTCCAATTGTTTCTGAAATTCCGAAACCTGTTTTAACCAATTTAAATCCGACAGGAACTAAAGTTTCAGCTCTTTCTTTAGCAAGTGTTAAAGCTAAAAAAGAATTAGAAGCCCAACAACACACCTTTCAAAGACAGCGCGAGGAATTGCCAGCTGAGGCATTTAACGAAACCGATATGTTATTGCAATGGAATAAATTTGCACAAAAAATGGTAGATAGCGGAAAGCGTCTTATGGCTACTTACATGCAAATGAACGATCCCAAGCTTGAAGGTACAAAAATTACGTTAGAACTTCCCAACCAAAGCACAAAAGAGGAGTTTTTAGCAGGTTCGATTGAATTATTAGGCTATTTAAGAGGCAAATTACATAACCACGATATTACCATTGAAGTTGTTGTAAATGAAACTACTGAAAATAAATACGCCTTCACCCCACAAGAGAAATTTGAACGTTTAAAACAAATTAATCCGGCTTTAGACTTGTTGAGAAAGACGTTTGATTTGGATGTTTAATTAATTCATTTTTTTTAGATCAAATCCTACCATAATACATCGCTTTCACGATACCATCAGATAATCCAATTTTTGGAACATAAATATGTCGGGCACCACTCCATTTCATGGCGTTAAGATAGATTCTTGTTGCTGGTATAATTACATCGGCGCGGTCTGGATTTAAACCTATTTCGGCAATTCTTTGTTCGTATGTCATGCTGTTCAATTTTTGATATTGCGAACTTACATATACATACGAAAGTGGTTTATCTTGTTGTTTTTCAGATAATTTAAATAATTTATTGATATTCCCACCTGAACCAATTAAGGTGATATCTTCAAAAGGTTCGGTATTGGTTTTAATCCATTTTTCAATTTCATGCCAAACTATTTCGTTTACCATGTTGTTTAATAAACGAACGGTTCCATTTTTAAACGATTTTGAGGCGATGATCTTTCCTTCGTAGAATAAAGAAAATTCGGTACTTCCACCGCCAACATCAACGTATAAGTAAGCCTTGTCAGTACTAATAAATTGTTTTAAATCGGATGCAGCAATGATAGCCGCTTCTTTTTTACCATCGATGATATCAATTTTTATATCGGCTTTCTTTTTGATGATTTCGACTACTTCTTTACCATTGTAAGCCTCACGCATAGCTGATGTAGCACACGCTTGATATTTTTCTACCTTATGAACTTTCATTAATAATTTGAAGGCTTTCATGGCGTCAATCATTCTATCAATGTTTTCCTCAGTAATTTCCCCTACGGTAAATGCATCTTGTCCTAAACGAATAGGAACACGAACTAAGGAACTTTTATTAAATTGTGGCGCTTGACCTTCTTGCTCTACAATATTGGTAACCAATAAACGCATAGCATTGGAACCAATATCGATAGCTGCATATTTTTTTATTGTAATCATCTGTAATAATTTATTGCACGTTTTCGGCAATTACGTCTAATTTGTTTTGGTAATAATTGTACATTTCTTGTTGGGCTCTGAATGGTTTTTCATCGCCACGTTTTCTGTAACGATTTAATAAATCTGCCGAATGAATACGTGCTTTTACATTAGCTTTCCAACCTATTTCGAAAGTTTCAATTAGTTCTTTTTTAATTTCAGGATCGTAAATAGGACACGTTACTTCTACCCTTGCATCTAAATTACGTGTCATAAAATCCGCAGATGAAATGAAAACTTCAGGATCACCTGCATTTCCAAAAATATAAATTCGGGAATGTTCTAAATAATTATCTACAATACTAATGGCTTCAATATTTTC
>JAHRWO010000045.1 GCA_019105125.1 Flavobacterium sp. | reverse complement strand
GATTTTAAAGGCTTGTCCAAATACAAAGTTGAAAGGGTAGGCACATCAAAACCTGTAATCCACATTGCACAAACAATTACAAATCGGAAAGGGTCGTCTTCATCTTTAAACCTTGTTTCAAGGTCTTGGGTGTTCATTTTCTCCCGATGTGGTTCAATGTCTAAATCCCATTTCTGAAATTTCTGAATTTCATTTTGCTCTGAACTAACAACAACACAAATTTCTGTTTCCTTTATCCATTGTAGTTCTCGGCTTTTCTCCAGTAATTCCTGGTCGCCATATTTTCCTTTGGAAACTTCTTTTTGCAATTGCTCAACAGTCAGCTTCCAATGATGCGTAATTAAATCATACATTCTCACGGCTGTAAGTTTATCCAATGCGATAAACATTCCTTTGCCTTTGTAGCCACGGTTGCAGAAATGCCAAACTGCATCTTTGGCAATAGCATCTAATCTTTTCTTGGCTGTTAGTATTGGATATTCCCTTGCAAAAAGTTGTTCAACCCTGCTACGTTGGTCGCTGTCTAAATCTTCGCTTTCGGCATCTATTACGGCTCGTATTTGGTCATTGATAACAGGATTTTTCAATCCTAAATACTCGCCTCTGTTTTCGTAGTATAGAGGAACGGTTGCACCATCATCAACACTTCGTTTGAAATCGTAACGAGAAACATAATCACCAAAAATCCGCTTGGTAATTTCATCATCTTTGAAAAGTGGTGTTCCTGTAAAGCCTATAAATGAAGCGTTTGGCAAGGCATTTCGCAAATTCATTGCTAAATTTCCGCCTTGTGTTCGGTGTGCTTCGTCTGAAATGACAATGATATTATCCCTCTTGGTTATTTTTTCTTCAAAATTGAATTTGTGAATGAGTGTAAATAAATAGCGGTGTTCCGAACTCAATAATTCTTTCAAATGCTTTCCACTATTGGCTTTCAATGAATCTTTTGAACCTGATTTTATTTGCGGTACTGCACCAATTCCGCTAAATGTGCCGTAAATCTGTGTATCTAATTCGTTTCGGTCGGTAACAATCAGAAAAGTGTAACTGCCTGTAAATTTGTGATGAATTTTTTGGCAAAAGAAAACCATTGAGTAAGATTTTCCGCTTCCCTGCGTATGCCAAAACACCCCAAGTTTTTGTTTTTCTTCCAAACTTATTTTGCCCAGTTTGTAGAGTTGTTCTTTATGCTGTATGTTTTCAATGGCTTTGTTTACACCAATAAACTGATGATTTCGGGCAATTAGTTTTACAACTTTGCCCAATGAATTATCAAACAAAATGAAGTTTTCAAATAAATCTAAAAACCGTTTTTTCTCGCAAACTCCTACAATTATTCTATCTAAAGCAACAATGCCTTCGTCTTCTTCAGTGATGCGTTTCCACTCGTGAAAGTGCTGATACTTGCCTGTAACGCTTCCAATACGGCTTTCAATGCCGTTACTCAACATTACAAAAGCGTTGTAATAAAAGAGTTTTGGAATTACGTCTTTGTAATCGGTGAAATTATCGTTGTAGGCGTTTTCTAATTTTCTGTGTGCTGCTTTCAATTCTATGAACAGAAGCGGTAAACCATTCACAAAACCTATAATATCGGGTCTGCGTTCACGGTTGCTTTTGCCCTGAATCCATAATTGGCGAACAGCTAAAAAGTTGTTATTGTCAGCATTGTCAAAGTCAAAAACCTTCAGCGTTTTATTTTTTACTTGCTCGCCTTTTTCGTTGATGAAGTCAACGGGAATACCATTGCGGAGCAATTGGTGTTTTTCGTAATTGATTTCAGCTAATGACTTTGTGATGCTTTCTTCAATGAGCTTTTCATAGGCTTGGTTGTATGCTTGCTCGGGCAAGTTGGGATTAAACTGTTTTAGCTTTTCAAAAAATATCTTCTTGAGCACAACTTCTTTTTTGTTCAGTCTGCCCAAAGTGCTGCCTTCGCCAAAGCCTTCTTTGTTGTAAGCCAATAGCGTATCCCATCCCAGCTGATTGAAAAATAAATCAATCGCTGTTTGTTCTATTAAATTATCTTCTGAGTATTCCCAAGTCATAGTTAATTTATTGTATTTAAGATACTCCCTTTCTTCTTTTCATCAAAAACCTCATCCTTAATTTGATTTATTAAAACTGGTATTTGATTTGTGTTCGTTACATTTATATAGGAATATTTTTTTCTTATCAACCAATCAGGTTCTATATCATTGGTATGAATAATAACCGAAGCTTTTATAATCGATTTACCATCATCTTTGACACCAATTCTTAGTTCATCTATATCGTCAAAATATGCTGTGATGACAAAATCAGTTTTTTCAAGATTTAATTCAAACTTATCACCCCAATAAAAATCTGCATCATCGCACTTGTTAGTAGCTGTAAATCCAAATTGAGAAATCATATTTGTAGCTATTTTATTTCGATAGGTATCTAAAGCTACCCAATCATACCAGCTTCTTGGCCGGTGTATGTAAATATGATTGTTAGACCATTTCAGCTTAACAGCACCTTTGCTTTGCATCCAATTTTGTAATTTGAAGTCTTGATACAATTGGGTGTGAATATGTTTAGCTTTATCAATTACAAGAGCTTCTGTAGTCCATCCATTAATATTTGAAATTGCTTTTACTTTTGTTTCTAAATCTAAGATAACAGTTTTTTCATCCTTTAAATCACATAGATTGCAAATGAATGATTGAACTTTTAAAATTCTGCGAAGTAATAACTGCCAGTTTTCAAAATTATCCCCAAAATTGAAAGCATATAAATCATCCCAATTATCGATTGTGGAAACTATAGCCCTAATTAATAAATGCTTATCAACGAAAACATCTTTAGGGCCTTTAGGCGAAAATATCAATTTTGAAATACTTAATCGGTGTTTGAAACTATTAATGTCAGGGGAATTTAAAAGTAAAAAGCCAATATTGCCTTGAAATAATTGATGTTTTTCTGCAAGCACAAGTTCTGCTTCCCAAGCTGGATCTGCAATAATTAATTGTGCTTTTAATTTCTCCTCTTCTAATTGTGCTTTAACAAATGATGTTTCGCTTTGAACAATAGCTTGCAATGCTGGGCTTACAAGGAATTTATAAATATCTCCAGAACCAACTGATAGCTTGTTTACAATCCTCATAATGTTTATCATTACCGAGATACTTCTGATATCCGGGTCAATAATAATATTCCATACAACCCTAATCCAATTCTTAAATTTATTATTATCAAATGTGTTATTCTGAAGATAAAGTGTTATTGCCAGAAA
Organism: Flavobacterium sp.; assembly: GCA_019105125.1. GTDB lineage: Bacteria > Bacteroidota > Bacteroidia > Flavobacteriales > Flavobacteriaceae > Flavobacterium. Next base: position 390 of record JAHRWO010000045.1, on the reverse strand, counting down.
TAAGATTCTCTGCCGTTGATTTATCTTTTCATCAAATAAATTCCAATTGTCTTTTATAGACCAAACAGGTTGAAGGCATTTCTGTATTGCATTAAAATTATCAGACAATCCGTCTAGAGTTTTTTGAGCATTCAATACAACATTTTGTCTTACGAATAGTTGCTGATAAAATTCAAATCCTTCGTATTTGAAATTATCCTCACTTTCTTCATTGCCATACAATTTTTTAAAAACTTCTCCTTTTTCAATTGGAAAAAACGGTAAAATTGACCACCTGATTTCAGTTTAAACTGACCACCGGTTGCCGGAGCAAACTGACCACCAGTTGCCGACTCAAACTGACCACCTGAAAACGTTTACTTTTTTCATGTCGTTACCCATAAATTCGTT
>JAHRWO010000313.1 GCA_019105125.1 Flavobacterium sp. | reverse complement strand
ACATTTGCACTTTATTTATTTCATTTATGTTACATATAGGAGAGTTCAATACGTTAAAAATACTTAGAGATACTAAAGTTGGTTTGTTTTTAGGAAGCGAAAACACACAAGAAGATGATGTTTTATTACCTAACAAATACGTGCCAAAAGAATTTACTATTGGAGATGATTTAACCGTATTTGTGTATTTAGATCACGAAGAACGTCCTGTTGCAACAACTTTGAAACCTTATATTAAGTTGAATGAATTTGCGCATTTAAAAGTAAATTACATCAATAAATTCGGAGCTTTTTTAGATTGGGGATTGGAGAAAGATTTGTTTGTTCCTTTTAAAGAACAAGCACGCCCTATGGAAGAAGGGAAACGTTATTTGGTTTACATGACTATGGATGAAAAAACCAATCGTCTAGTGGCTTCGAGTAAAACCAATCAGTTTTTGAGTAACGAAAATTTAGATTTACAACGCAACGAAGAAGTGGATATTTTAATTTCTCATATTACCGAAGGCGGAATCAATTGTATCATCAATCAAAAACACAAAGGTTTAGCTTATAAAAACGAAGTATACGATGATGTAAAACCTGGAATGAAAACGAAAGGATATATCAAAAATATTCGTCCTGATGGTAAAATTGATGTATTACTTCGTAAAATAGGAGTAGAGGCAATCGAACCTTCTTCACAAGTAATTTTAGACGAATTAAAAGCGAATCGTGGTTTCTTACGATTAACTGATAATTCGCATCCAGAAGACATTAAAACGGTTTTGAAAATGAGTAAAAAGAACTTTAAAAAAGCCGTTGGAAATTTATACAAACAAAAACTTATCGAAATCAAAGAAGACGGGATTTACTTAGTGTAATATGTCGACAAAAAACAAAATATATCTGGTATTAAGTGTTGTTGTTTTATTAATGACATTTGTTGCTATTTTTCAAAATTTTGAAACTATCCATTTTATTGGTTTTGAAACTGAAATCATTTGGATTCCGATTTGGATTGCCGTTGTGGTTTTACCTCTTTTAAATTTATATGAAATTGTTGTAAATACTGAGGGTTATAACAAGTATTATTGGTTAGCACTTGTAATTAATTTAATTACTATTTTCTTCATTTTAAGATATTTCGAAATAGCGTTACTTTCCTAAATTTTTCATAATTAGTGTTTTTTTTAATGTTTTATTATTACATTTGTATATACAAATATTAATTTATGAATCGCAAGAATTTCATAACACTACTTTCAGGAGGAATCGCTATGGCAAGTATACAACCGTTCTACGATTGGACAAAAGGATTAGGAGAAGAAGAGGAGAAGATGCCCGTTTTATTCATCGGACACGGTTCACCAATGAATGCTATTGAAGATAATATATTTTCAAAACGTTGGCAACAAATGGGGAAAGAAATTCCAACTCCGAAAGAAGTTGTTGTGGTTTCGGCACATTGGTTAACAAAGGGGACAATGGTAACGGCAATGCCAAATCCAAAAACGATTCACGATTTTGGAGGTTTTCCTCAAGCCTTATTTGATGTACAATATCAAGCGCCGGGAAGTCCAGAATTGGCAACTGAAATTCAAAAATTGATTACCAATCCTGCGGTGGAATTAGACCACGATTGGGGATTGGATCACGGAACTTGGTCGGTAGTAAAACACATGTATCCTGATGCGGATATTCCGGTTTTACAATTGAGTATTGATTATTACAAACCAGCAGCTTATCATTATGAATTAGCAAAACAATTATTAGCACTTCGTAAAAAAGGTGTTTTAATTATCGGAAGTGGTAATATGGTGCACAATTTACGAATGGTAGCTTGGGATAAACTCAACGAACCAGAATACGGATTTGATTGGGCATTAGAAATGAATGATGTTTTTAAAAATAAAATTTCAAATGGTTTTCATAAAGAATTAATTCAATATGAAAAATTACATAAAGCTGCAACGTTAGCTATACCAACACCCGATCATTATTATCCCTTGTTGTACATTTTAGCACTTCAAACAGATAATGATAAAGTAGAATTCTTTAATGATAAAGCGGTTGGAGGTTCGTTAACGATGACTTCGGTGAAAATAGGCTAATTATTCGCCTTCTTCTGCATTAAATTTAAACGGATAATCGCCAAATCTTGGTGCTAAACGTTTTGTTTGATACGTTTTGCGTGTAAACTTGTTAGATAAGGCAATAATAGTTACTGAATCTTTATGAAGTGTAACCATAGAGGAGGTGTTTCCATGCCACCATCCGTTATGAAAAAAGTATTTCTGTCCCGTTTCAAATTCCAACATTCGAATTCCTAATCCGTAATTTTTGATGCCTTTTCTTTCGTAGCTGTAACCTTTGTACATTTCTTCCTTCATTTTAGCACTAAGGAATTTATCAGAATATAGCGCCAAATCAAATTTTAGTAAATCACGTGGAGTAGAATAGATGTTTTTGTCACCATATACTTGATCCAAAAACTCAAAAGCCAAACGTAAATAGTTGTTTTTGTAAGATTGACTCACTTCGTCTTTCTTGTTTAAATCATCAAAAACGAAAGTATTTTTCATATCCAAAGGATCAAAAATCATTTCTTGAAGTACTTTTGGATACGTTTTGTTGGTTACTTTTTCGATGATTAAAGCTAATAAAGCATAATTCGTATTGCAATAACCAAAACGTGTTCCTGGTTTTGATTCTAATCCAATATCTTTGGTAGCTAAAAGTGTTAAAACATCTTGATTGGTTAATGTTTTCTTTTTATCCCAAACACCTTTATCATCTGTAAAATAAGCATAATTTCTCAAACCACTTCTATGATTTAATAACATTCTTACCGTAGTTTCTTCGTGAGGAAATTCCGGTAAAATTGATTTTACTGTAGCGTCTAATTCTAGTTTTTTTTGATCGACCAATTTCAAAACTGTTACTGCTGTAATAATTTTACTTACCGATGCAATGTGTAAAGGAGTACTTTCTTTAATCGAATCGCCTTTTTCTTTGTAGGCATAGCCACTATAATTTTCATATAGGATTTCTCCATTTTTAGCTACTAAAAACGACCCGCTAAAATCTTTTGAATTAAATTTTTTATCATAGAAAGCTTCTACTTCATTTCCCATTCGTTTTTTATAGATGGTAGTTAGAGGAGTAAAGTTTACAGCGTATTCAGAAACATTACCTTCTTTATCTTTCAAGGTAGATTCTTTGTTTTCGTCGGGTTTATTTTGGCAATTAAAAAGTAATAGGCTTAAACCTACAAGTACTATTTTATTCAACATAAGGCGTATTCTTAAACGTAATATTGGGATTTAGGCGTTGCAATGTAGCAATAAATTCTTCTTGTTTTTCAGGTGAAATGTAAATATCATCATATTTATTATAGGTAATAATTAAACCAATATGACTCAATGCTGGTTTCCAAATAGTTGGTACATAAATTCCTTTGTGATATTCAATTTTATTGATTTTAGTTATGTCAATTTTACCATAAAAAGGACCCGATTTCCAATGTAAATCTGAGTTTTCAATCTTGTAAAAAGTAGTTTTATACAACCAAATTAAAAACAAAATTACCAATAAATGTATAGAAAACAGCACTAAAAATGGTTCATAAGAATCTTCAAACAAAGCAGGAATTGTTAAGAGTAATAAAAATAATATTACTCCAACATAAATATACTTATTCAGTTTACTTACTGCCGATTTGAAAATCATTTTATAATCCTAATTTCTTCTTAGTTTCTTTAGAAATTCCATCTTTATGTACCATAACAGAAATCGCTTTTAATTTCATGTAAGGAACACTTATATACACATAACCACCGTTTGCTACTTTCTTTTCATCGCTTCCCCAAGAGTTTTTTACTTTG
>JAHRWO010000307.1 GCA_019105125.1 Flavobacterium sp. | reverse complement strand
GCATCAAGCGGTTCGTGAATTGTATCCAGGAAAAAAAATCATCGCAGCATTTCAACCGCACTTGTTCAGTAGAACAAAAGATTTTGCGGATGGTTTTGCAGAAAGTTTAAGTCAATTTGATGAAATTTTATTGTTGGAAATTTATCCCGCTCGCGAGTTGCCAATGGAAGGGGTAAATTCGACTTGGTTGTTGAATAAAATTAACAATCCAAATAAGAATTTAGTCAGTAAAGATGAGTTGTTCACGGCTTTTGAAAATTCAGATGCAGACGTTTTTGTAACTATAGGTGCGGGCGATATTGGTGAGCTAGTAAAAGATCTAAAAAAAGCGCTTCATGAGAAGAATTAATTGGCATACGATTCGCTTAGTGTTAATCATTTTTGCTATGATTTTCCTATACTCTTTTTCGTCAAAGAGAAATAGTCAGCGTAAAATCAGCAAGATAGATATCAAATTCGAATCGAAAGAGAATATGTTTTTAACACATGAAATGGTTAATAACTTGTTAATACAAAATTTAGGAGGGTCTTCAAGAATTCAAAAAGATAAATTAGATTTGAATACTTTAGAAGCTGTTCTCGATGATCACGAGATGATTGAAAAAGCACAAGTTTTTTCAACCGTAGACGGTTTTCTAAATACGCGTATTACTCAAAAGACCCCAATCGTAAGAGTTATTACCGATAATGAAACCTACTATCTTGATAAAAAAGGAGATAGAATACCATTGTCGGAAAATTTTTCGGCACGTGTTCCGCTGGTTGTCGGCGCAATAAGTGACAAAAATTGTAAGCCTTATTTGAACTTGTTTAATGAAATCAAGAATGATGATTTTTTAAGCAAGAACATCACGGCTGCTGAAATATTGCCCTCTGGGAATGTGGTGTTAGCCAACAGAAGTTATGATTATAAAATAGTTTTTGGGCAACCAAAAAATGTGGAACGAAAGTTTAAAAATTACAAAGCTTTCTATCACCACGCTATAAAAGACACATTGATTAAAAATTATAAAGAAATAAACTTGATGTTTATACAACAAGTGGTTTGTAAGAAATAAGTTTAAGTTATGAACAAAGACAACATTGCAGTAGGATTAGATATCGGTACCACAAAAATTGTGGCAATGATAGGGAAGAAGAATGAATACGGTAAACTTGAGATCCTTGGAGTAGGTCAATCAAAAAGCTTAGGTGTTCACAGAGGTGTTGTAAACAATATTACACAAACCATTCAGTCGATTCAGCAAGCAGTAACTGAAGCTGAAAATAAATCGGGTTATAAAATAAATGATGTAGTTGTTGGTATTGCAGGACAACACATCCGTAGTATTCAACACAGTGATTACATCAGTCGTCCTAATCCAGAAGAGGTAATAGGAGATTCGGATATAGATGCTTTAATTGGTCAAGTACATAAGTTGGCCATGTTGCCAGGAGAAGAAATTATTCATGTGTTGCCTCAAGAATTCAAAATAGACGGCCAAGCTGAAATTAAAGAGCCTATTGGAATGTATGGAGGAAGGCTTGAGTCAAGTTTTCATGTTGTAGTAGGACAAGCGGCTTCTATTCGTAATTTAGGAAGATGTATTAAAAGTGCCGGATTAGAATTATCTGGTTTAACTTTAGAACCATTAGCTTCTGCAGATGCGGTGTTAAGTCAAGAAGAAAAAGAAGCAGGTGTTGCTTTGATTGATATAGGAGGTGGAACTACTGATCTAGCTATTTTTAAAGATGGTATCATTCGTCACACTGCTGTAATTCCTTTCGGGGGTAATGTGATTACGGAAGATATCAAAGAAGGATGTTCCATTATTGAAAAACAAGCGGAGTTATTAAAAACACGTTTTGGTTCGGCTTGGCCTGGAGAAAACAAAGACAATGAAATTGTTTCAATTCCAGGATTAAGAGGAAGAGAACCAAAAGAAATTTCGTTGAAAAACTTATCAAAAATTATTCATGCGAGAGTGGTGGAAATTATTGAGCAAGTTTATGCAGAGATTAAATTATATGGGCACGAAGATCCAAAGAAAAAATTGATTGCAGGTATTGTATTAACAGGTGGAGGAGCCGAGTTAAAGCATATCAAGCAGTTAGTAGAATACATAACAGGCATGGATACTAGAATTGGATATCCTAACGAACATTTAGCTGGTGATTCAGACGAAGAATTATCGAGCCCATTGTATGCTACGGCGGTAGGTTTAGTAATGAATAGTATTAGAAATAATACCAAAAGTGCTACTCCACTAGTAGAATTGAAAAAAGAAGAACCGGTAAAAGTTCGTCCTCAAGTTGTGGTTGAAGAGCCTATTATTGTGGAAGAAAAAGAGGAGCCAAAAGCTACTCAACCTATCAAACACGAAACAACAGATGATAAAATCAAACGTTCGTTTTTTGATAAATATATTGATAAGATTAAAGAATTTTTAGATAACGCAGAATAAAAGGAGATACTATGTCAGAATTTGGAAACATTTCATTCGATTTACCGAAAAACCAGTCTAATGTAATTAAAGTGATTGGTGTAGGTGGTGGAGGTAGCAACGCCATTAACCACATGTTTAAACAAGGTATTAAAGGTGTTGATTTTGTAGTTTGTAATACCGATTCTCAGGCATTACAAAATAGTCCTGTGCCAAATAAAATTCAGTTAGGAGTAAGCTTAACCGAAGGTTTAGGAGCTGGTGCTAATCCTGAGGTAGGGCAACAATCTGCTATTGAAAGTATTGCCGAAATTGAAAAAATGTTGGACAGTAACACCAAAATGGTTTTCATCACAGCCGGAATGGGCGGAGGAACAGGTACGGGTGCTGCTCCTGTAATTGCACAATTAGCAAAAGAGCGCGACATCTTAACCGTAGGTATAGTTACAATTCCTTTCCAATTTGAAGGGAAAGTTCGCTCTGAGCAGGCGTTAGCCGGAGTAGAGCGTTTACGTAAACAAGTAGATTCTTTAGTTGTTATCAATAATAATAAATTACGTGAAGTGTATGGAAACTTAGGTTTCAAAGCAGGTTTCTCTAAAGCAGATGAAGTGTTATCTACTGCGTCAAGAGGAATTGCTGAAGTAATTACGCATCACTACACTCAGAATATCGACCTTAAAGATGCTAAAACTGTATTGTCTAACAGTGGTACTGCTATCATGGGTTCTGCAACTGCGTCTGGACCAGATAGAGCAAAACAGGCGATAATGAGCGCTTTAGATTCTCCTTTATTAAACGATAATAAAATTACAGGTGCTCAAAACGTATTGTTATTAATCGTTTCAGGAACTGACGAAGCAAATGAAATCACAATTGATGAAATCGGTGAAATCAATGATTTTATTCAATCAGAAGCAGGTTACAATGCCAACATCATCATGGGTGTTGGAGAAGAAGAAGCTTTAGGAGAAGCTATTTCGGTAACGGTTATTGCTACGGGTTTTAATGTAGAACAACAAGCAGAGATTGTAAATTCAGCACCAACAAAAATCATCCATACTTTAGGCGATGAACAAAAAATGGTTCATGAGTTATTAAATAAAACAGCTTCTAACGTAACTGTTAATAATCCCATTTTTGAATCACCAAAAGTAGAAGAAGTTAAGGCAGATATTATAAATCCAATTAGCGATAGAGTAGAAGAGCAAAAAATAGTTTTTACTTTAGAGGATGAAGTGGAAGCGCCAAATTTTGAAATTCATACACCTATTGCTCCAGCAATGGATTTAGTCCCAACATCAGAATTGATAAAAAATATTGATGTTCAATTTGAGGTAATTGCACCAAGTGTGGCACCTTCATTTGAAATTATAACTCCTCAAATTAGAGAAATCGAAGTAAAGGATCCTGAATTTGTGGTGGCTAAAGAAGAAGTAACATTTTCTTTGGATTTATTTGCTCAGAAAGAAGAAATTAAAGAAGTTGCTCAAAATACAATCGTTTTTGATTTATCACCGGAAACTCGACAAATGGAAGTAAAAGATCCAATCAATGTAGTTCCAGTTACAGAAGTAAATCAAAATGGAATTATCAAATATTCCTTAGAAGATTACTTGGAGAAAGAAAACGAATTGGCAAATTCTAAACCAGTTGAATTAGTGAATGAACCAGTGGATGAGGAATTAAACTTCACAATGAAAACGAACGTTCAAAAATTTGAAGACGAAATAAAATTAGATAATGTTTCTCCTTTAGAAATGTCAATTGAAGATACATTAAAGTTTAGAGCGGAAGAACGTAAAAGAAAAATGAAGGAATTCAATCATAAATTCAACAATAATGCACAAATTGATGAATTTGAAAGAGTTCCAGCTTACAAAAGAATGGGATTTGATGTGACGTCTACACCAAATACAAACAGCAATCAGTCTAGAATGTCTTTAGGAACAGATAGTAATGATGATATTCAATTACGATCTAATAATTCGTTCCTTCACGATAATGTAGATTAATCTATTACAAACTAACCTAACCCGAAACCCGAAGAGCAATTTTCGGGTTTTTTTATTACTTTTGCGATGCATTAGTAAAAGAACAAACTGTAAACGTAAATATATGAGTTTAGAAGTAAAAATCATGGATCAAATGAAAGAGGCCATGAAAGCAAAAGATAGCGTGGCTTTAGAAGCATTAAGAGCAATTAAATCGGCAATTATTTTGGCTAAAACAGAAGTTGGAGCAACTGATAGTTTAACAGAAGAGCAAGAAATAAAAATGTTACAGCGTTTGGTTAAAATGCGCAAGGATAGTGCTGAAATATTCACAAAACAAAATCGTCCTGATTTAGCGGAACCAGAATTAGCACAAATAGCTGTTATTGAAAAATTCTTACCAGCCCAATTGTCAGAAGAAGAAGTAGAAGCAATCATTTCTAAAATCATTGCAGAAACAGGAGCTTCAGGAATTGCTTCAATGGGAAAAGTTATGGGCTTGGCTACGGCAAAAATCGGAGGACAAGCCGAAGGAAAAGTAATTTCTGGAATTGTAAAAAAATTATTAGTATAAAAATATTAGTGAATAGTAATTAGCGAATCACTAGTTATTATTCACTTATTAACAATAATAGGCTGCGTAGTTCAACTGGATAGAATATCAGATTTCGGCTCTGAGGGTTGGGGGTTCGAATCCCTTCGCGGTCACAATAAAATATCTAGCACCAAGTAATCTTGGTGTTTTTTTTTATTTTATAAAACACTAATTTTTACGTTATTTGTAAAATAGCTCAAATCTTATGCAAACACCACTTGTAGAACACGAATTGTTTTTAGCCGATTACATTGGGATGTTTATAGTGGTAGCGCCTTTTGCTTCTATTTTTTTTGTATTTGCCTTTTATGTCACTGAGATTGTCTACTTGCGAAATTATAAAAAGCCATTAGTTGTATTTGCTAATTTGAATTTTTTAAAATTAAGTGAATCAAGAAAGCACATTTTAGTTTCTAATTTTCATTTTTATAATCGATTAAAGCCAAAATATAAGCGTTATTTCGAACATCGAGTGGCTAAGTTGATTTTTCATTACAATTTTGAAGGAAGAAATATTGAAGTTACCGAAGAAATGAAAGTAACAATTTCAGCAACTTATGTGATGTTAACCTTTGGAATGCGCGAATATTTAAATCCGCTTTTTAAACGAATCATTATTTACCCAGATGTATACTATTCGTCACAAAATGATAATTATCACAAAGGAGAATTTAATCCAAAAATGGAATCTATCGTTTTTTCATGGAAACATTTTAAAGAAGGTATCGAAATTTCAAATGACAATCTGAATTTAGGATTGCATGAGTTTACACACGCTTTTCATATTTATGCGCTTAAAAG
>JAHRWO010000289.1 GCA_019105125.1 Flavobacterium sp. | reverse complement strand
TACCATCTTCAAATTCACGAACTCTATTGTTCTCTTTTTCCCCTCTTAACCATTTTCTCTTTTTGTAATCAACCGATTCTAAATAAAGCAAAATACCATTATTCACATAATAATTACCTGGGCTTAAAAGTGTCTCAGTAAAAGGAAGAAGTTTACGTTTGCTATTTGCTAAATCGTTTTGAACTGCTTTAAATAATGGTTCGTACTTTTTAAAATTCTTACAAGGTTTGCGACGAGCGACAAAATCGGTTTCTACTCTTTCAGTTTCCTTTGGTGTATGTTTAAAATCAAATAAACCTTCGGAATCGGTATTTAATAAGTCAAATGTGTTGTCGCTAAAAATATCATCAATTGAGTTTATTTCTTGTTTTACCGATTGCAATAAATTGTATTTGTCAACCGATGCAAGAGCCAATATTTTTTCTTCGCTTTCTCTCAAATTTTTTAAACGAGAATAAAGCTGATATTCTGCTATATTACTTGGGTTTGGCGTTGGTTCTTGGTTGTTGTTTCTCTCGTAAAAATCTACGATTTCCTGAAACGATGCCAACAAGCGTTCATCTGCATTTCGGGCAGGCGAACTCTTGGGCAGAACTTTGAGCAAACCCAACGAATCGTTGTTAAATATTTCGTCTAATATTTTATCCTTGTCCGTTTGCTGCATCTCGTTTACGCTTTTCTTCTTTCAAATAAATTATACATTCTGCCATTCGTTTTTCTAATGGGTCGTTTGAACTCAAACTTGGTTCTTTTTTATATGTCTTTACAAATTCTTGAATTTTGGGCCAAAGAATTTTAGCTTCTTCAAAATCCATTTTTATGCGTGTCGATTCAATAGTTTCTTGAATTACTTTTAAAACCTTTGTTGTTACTGATTTTGAAAGCACCTCAAACGCTTTTTGAAATGGATTTATTTGGTCAATAAGGTCAATGTGAATATCATCAATATTTACAAACGTATCAGCCATACGGATAAAACGCTTGTCGCCTGTTTCTTTTATTTCTCCGTTTTTTATTACAGAATCAACAACAACATATTGGCGAACTTCTTCAATTTCGGTATCTGATAATTCGGGATATTTTATTTTTATGATTTTCGGAATCAACACTTTGTTTATTACTTCGGGGTCAACATTGCCGGGCATTGCTTTTAGCATTGTATCGTCTTGAAGTATGGTTGCTTTCAGGTCGTTCAAGTCCGATTCAATGATGTCTTTTACTCGTTTTGAACTTGGTTCTTTTAATCCTCTGATTTTAATTTCGCCAGGTTTGGCTTTATCATCATCGGAAAGCTTGGTTTTGAAATTCCAATTTGGTGCTAAAACTTGTTCCATAAGCAATGATGCTGTTATGGCTTTTAGCATATTGTTTACGGAAAGTTTTACCAAATCGTCTGCTGCATCGGGCTGTGCAATTAAGTTGGTAAATTGTGCATGGCTTTTATTTTCGCTATCACGAGTTGCACGTCCAATAATTTGAATAATTTCGGTTAACGAACCTCTGTAACCTACCGTTAAAGCGTGTTCGCAAAATGGCCAGTCGAAACCTTCTTTAGCCATACCCAAAGCAATAATTAAATCCATGTCGTCAACGGATTTAATATCTCTCAAATAAGCTACAATTTTATCACGCTCTCTTGAATTATCTTCTACCAAATCGGCAACTTTTAATATTTTGCCGTCTGTTTTGCGTTTTACATGAATTACTCCTGTTTCGGCATCTTGCTTTACAACCGAACCAATGGAATCAATTATAAAATCAACTTCATCGTGTTTTTGTTTGGTTGATTCGCCAGAATTGACATTTGGAATATGAAGTATTGTTTTTTTATCGGTATCGAGAATTTCTAAAATGGCTTCGGTGTAACGACCTTGATAAAAGTGATAACCTATTCCTAACGATTTCAGGTATTTATATCCGTTTAATTGTTCGTAATAATTATAAGTAACTTTTGTAAAACGTGCTTCATCTTCGGGTTTCAATACTGGAACGCTATCGCCACGAAAATAAGAGCCTGTCATGGCAATAATGTGTGCAGTTGACTTTTGCATTATGCCACGAAGTAAATCGCCCAAACGGTTGTTTACATCTGCTGAAACGTGATGAAATTCATCAATTGCAAGTACCGTATTGTTGAATTTATCTTCTGAAAGTTCCTCACAAGCAAAGCGAAGCGTTGCATGGGTGCAAATGAGAATTTGCTCGTTGCTATCCATAAAATCGTGAAACGATTTTACTTTGCTTTGGCTGTTGTCGCTACCCGGTGTACAAAGATTGTAATTATCATTTGGCTCCCAATTGGCATAAAAACCAAATTTCATTAAATCGGTTTTGGAAAACGAACTACCAATGGAACGTTCGGGAACGGCAACAATCACTTTTTTAAGTCCTTGATTTTTTAATTTATCTAAAGCCAAAAACATTAAAGCCCTCGATTTACCCGAAGCTGGCGGAGCTTTCAATAAAAGATATTGAGCATCACGACTTTGATATGCTTTTTCCTGCATATCACGCATTCCCATTGGGTTTGTTTTTGAACTTTGTCCTGTTTGTCCGTATGTTACGTGTACTATATCTGGCATAATTTTAATTCTTTTTCTTTGATTTTTTAATTTTGGTTTCTGTTGGGAATAATGCCCCCTTGTTCCTTTCTTCCTCAATCATCTGCTCATACAACTTAAACAAATATTCCAAACGTTCCTCATCGCTTTCAAAAGGCTTACTGCGGTAGCAACGCTCTACCGCCATATCGTTCAGGCGGTGGGCTTCTCGCAAACCTTCGGGCATTTTATT
>JAHRWO010000286.1 GCA_019105125.1 Flavobacterium sp. | reverse complement strand
CTACTCGAAGAGAAATACTATCGGGTACGTAAAGAGAAAAGTGAGGCAGAATACAGCCAAGACCAGCAATTATTAAAACAACAAAAAGAAATTGGAATTCTTAAAAAACGATTAATTCTTATTGGTTCCATTGTGTTGGTTCTATTGCTAGCTTATGTATTCATGGTATTTAGACAAAAAAAATTAAAGACCCTGCAAAAAGAACTTGAAGCACAAAATCGCATTCATAAATCTCGTATTAATTCAGAATTAATTTATCAAGCATTAAATAAAATTCAAGAAGGCAATAACACCGATTCGAATTACAAAAAAAATGTAAGTTCATTTACAAAACTATTGAAGCGTGCCATAGACAGTAATTTCAATGATTTCATGACCATAGAAAAAGAAATTGAATTTCTGACTTTATACATGAATTTTCTTAAAGAAAATAAACAAATAGCCCTTACCTTTTCTTTTGATTCTGCGGAGCAGGTAGATAAAAAAAATTGGTGTGTACCTGCATTGCTGATTCAACCTTTTATTGAAAGCATTGTATTAGAAGGATTTAAGGATCTTAAAAAAGAAGGACATATTTCAATAACCTTTCAATTGAAAGGCTTAAATGAAATAGGGATACTCATTGAAGACAATGGGAAGGGTTTAAAAGCAGTAGATTCATTCCGTGCTTCACAGATCATCAATGATCGATTGTATTTATTAAATAAATTGAACAAGACAAATGCTTCATTTTTCATAAAAGAACGAACAACAGGTGGAGTTCAAATTGAAATTTTTATACCTTTAATAACAAAAGCCTATGCTGATGGGCTACTAGAAGACTACAATTAACATTAATGAAGCCTATACTCTATTTTTTCTTCATTCTCTTTCCTTGTATTCTTTTTGCTCAGAAAGTTTATCAAACAGATTCGTTAGTCACCGAAATTCAAAACGAAAAAAACATACATAAAAAACTATACAACTATTATCAAATAATAGAGAGCTTTAACTACTCTGGTAAGTATGATAATGCGATTCATTATGGCTTAAAAGCCTCGAAAATTGCAGTTCAACACAAAGAAGACTCTTTACTATACCTCATTTATAACCAAATTGGGGTAGCACACGACTACAAAGGGGAGTATACAAAAGCTCTCAACTACTATTTTAAAGCTTTACCACAAGCTGAAAAACACAAGGATATATCAAATACAGCATCAATCATGAACAATATCGGATTGGCGTATTATTTTCAAACTGATTTCGATAAAGCTTTGGTTTATCACAATAACGTTTTAGAAATTCGAAAAAAACAAAACGATAATAACGGTTTGTCAATATCCCTAAACAACATTGCGATGGTATATGTTAGTCTAAAGCAATTTCAAAAAGCTATTGACAATTACAAATTTTGTATCAAAACAGATACTCAGTTAAATGACAGTTTATCATTGGCAGATGATTACATCAACATTGGTCATTGCTATACTGAAATGAAAGAATATAAAAAAGCTGAATATTATCATTTACTTGCGCTAAAAATTAAAGAAAAGTCTAATCAAGATATAGGTATTTGTCTTTCAAAATTAAATTTAGGGCATGTTAACTTCTATTTAAAACAATATGATAAAGCAATTATTTGGTTTAATCAAGCAGAAGAAATAGCTAAAAAATTAAAATTGAAAAACAATTTAATCTCAATATACGATGGATTAGTGAAAGTATATCTAAAAAAGAAAGATTACCAAAATGCATTCGTGAATTTTTCTAAAGTATACAATTTAGAGAAAGAAATAAATGCCCGAGAAAAAATTCAAAAACAAACTGCAACTGAATTAACCTATAAATTTAATAAAGAGCGCGAAAAGCAAAAATTAGCTAGAATTAAAGAGCAGCTAGAAAACGCCAAAAAACAAGAGAAAGCAAAATTTATTTCTATTTCAGTTTCGATAATTGGATTTGTTATTTTTCTTTTTTCAATCCTCCTTTTCAAAAAGTGGAAGGATGCTAAAAAACAACAGCAAATAATCAACGAAAAAAACATATTGGTTGAGTTGAAAAACAAAGAAATTTTAGACTCAATTAACTATGCCAAACGCATTCAAAAAGCGATACTTCCATCGGATGAATTCATTGCATCATTCTTTGAAAAACATTTTATTTTTTATAGTCCTAAAGACGTAGTTGCGGGTGATTTTTATTGGTTCGAAAAGCTAAAAGATATGCTCATTTTCGCCGCTGCAGATTGTACCGGACATGGTGTACCGGGTGCAATGATGAGTGTGGTGTGTAACAATGCGCTTCAGAGATCAGTTAAAGAATTCGGATTGATTCGTCCAGGAGAAATATTGGACAAAACCAAACAAATTATTTTTGAAGATCTAACAAAAAACGATGAAACGGTTTCAGATGGGATGGATATTTCAATGTGTTCGTACGATATTAAAACAAAAACATTTTATTGGTCGGGAGCCAACAATAATCTTATCATTTGGAAACGCACGCAAAATGAACTCATTGAAATTAAAGCAGACAAACAACCCATAGGCAAAAGTATTCACACGAAAGCATTTACTACACATCAACTTGATTTAGAAGCTGGTGATCGAATTTATCTATTAACAGATGGTTTTGCTGATCAGTTTGGAGGTGAGGAAGGAAAAAAATACAAAACTAAAAACCTTAAAAGCTTACTCTTGAAAACCGCTTCACAATCAATTGTTCAACAGTGTGAATCAATAATAGGTGAATTTCATAATTGGAAAAACAAATTGGAACAAGTAGATGATGTTTGTATATTCGGGATAGAAGTTTCATAAACAATCAAAGTCTAGTTTAATAATACTTCTTTGATATTCCGTAACAAATAAAACAAAATCGATACTTTTGCTTCAACAAGCTATATAACATGAAAAAGCAAAATTCATTTTGCAACAATTTGTTTTCTAGAAGTAGATTCGTAACGCGCACAGTAAAAGTTGGCAACATTGGTATTGGAGGCAACAATCCTATTCGGGTTCAATCCATGACAACTACAGACACCTTAGATACAGAAAAATCCGTTGAGCAATCCATTCGAATGATAGAAGCTGGATGCGAATTGGTTCGATTAACAGCACCATCAATAAAAGAAGCAGAAAATTTAAGCGTAATAAAGAAAATTCTAAATCAGAAAGGATATAATCAGCCTTTGGTGGCAGACATTCACTTTACGCCAAATGCAG
>JAHRWO010000037.1 GCA_019105125.1 Flavobacterium sp. | reverse complement strand
TTCTACTTTTAATCATGTTGTTTTTGATTTCCTGAAAGATCAAAATCTGCCTATTTCTTACTTGCAGGAGTATTCTTTACTAGATAATGAAGATAGCGTTGATATTAACCGGGTATTTCAGTTGTTTAAAGAAAACGGCGTAAAAGTACCGGGTTACTACGATGAAATTGAATATGAAATAAACGGGCAAAAAGGAAAATACAACCGCAGCCGTTCGGGTTGTTTTTTTTGCTTTTACCAAAGAAAAATTGAATGGATTTGGCTGTACGAACGCCATCCGGAATTATTCCGAAAAGCACAGGAATATGAAAAAGATGGTTACAGTTGGATGGACAGTGAAACCTTGGAAGAATTAATAAAACCTGAAAGGGTAGCCCAAATTAAACTCGACTATATTGTCTCTTTACAGAAAAAACTCAATGGCAAAAGCAAATCAAATAAGCTTGTCGATATTTTGGCTGATGAAAATGAAGTTTGCGCAAATTGTTTTATTTGATGCCTAGAAATATTCCTTTTATAATACAATGTTAAAATTAGCATGAACCTCTTTGTCTTTTTGTGTCAATTTAAGCTTAATACCGATTTTTAAAAGTATTATTTGAACAGCAAATTTCTGTAATGATTTTTCTGTCCTGATATTCCCAGTTTCTTCATCATAGAACACCTTTCTCCATGTAGGATTTTTTAGGCTGAAATCATTTTCTGCAAAAAACTTAAATGCTTTATTTTTCAAATTGTTATCAATACATATTTTTAGTACTGAAAACATTACATTTTGTCCTATTGGCTTAAAAAGCAGACTTGTAGATAACTTTCCTCTATTAATACTATTTGTCTCTAAAAATTTCTTTATCGCTGGGATTTTTTCAAAAGCCTCAGTAAAAATAGACTCAACATACTCTTGTTTATTTTTTATTTTTTTATCGTTCTCCCTCTTCTTTGTATAGTTCTTAACTTCCTCTCCATTTGTTTTAATGCCAAAAATAGGAGTATTTGTTAGTAGGATTTTGACAATATCGTATAATACTATAATATTCGTAAAAGCGTCACTATTTGCTTGACTTATGCTACGATTTTGATTAAACAGAATCTTCCCTTTTAAAAGTTGAAAGTATTCAACAATGTTTCTAGTAATAATAGCGCAATTATCTTCTTCATCGAGTGCTATAATTTCACTAATACTAACAGGTTTTGCATAACGATTTAATGTCGAGAATAACCTTCTGGTCCTTATTTCTCCTTCTGGTGTCGTTCTATGAGCAACAAAGATAACAGCAACTTCTTCATCTAGTAAGTTTTTATCTTCAACAATGGCGTCTTTTATGGCTTTACTGCGATGTTGCCCATCAATTGCAAATATTTTTTCTTCTCCATTTAACGTTAAGATTCCAAAAGTTCTATTTAAATAATCTAATTGCTCTTCAGTTAAATCGACACTACTTTTCTCAATATCAATTTCTTGCCACTGTGGACTACCTCCATATATGCCAAGTATTAAACTGTTAAAGAATCTTTGTTCTTGTGTCCTCAAATAATTTACAATTTCTTTAGTCCTGTTTGTTACTTTTCTCTGAATCATCTTATTCAGGCCCTTGTCTTTATGAATTTCATCAGCTAAAGAAATTCTCTTTGCAATTTCTTTAAAAGGGAGTAATGTCACGTAATACATCCAATCTCCCATTTTACCTCTCAGTGTCGGTAGTATTAATTTCATATAATGATTACTGTTCGTATATATTCAATAACTCAGGATTAATCCTTGCATTAGGAATTTTGGTATTAATAGCTGGAACAAATGTGTTTAGAAGCTTTGATTCAATTCCCTCAATTAAATTATTATCTTCAATTACAGCATAGTAGAAGTGGATATAGTCCTTGTATAAATTCAACATCTCAAAAACTTTGGGTCGAGGCTTACCTAATCCTTTTTGGTCTCTTAAATACTCTGAATATCTAACTTTTAAGGTTCTTTGTGTTTCACCAATATAAAATAAATAATTTGTTTCAAAAAAATTGGGAATCGAGGGTTTAACAACAAAACAATATAATCCATGACTTTCTGGAACATGAGCTATATTTTCAGTGGTAAACTGAATTTGTTGCCAATTCATCAGCAAATCAATACGGTTATTATTATCTTCCCAAAAATCTGGATAAAGCAGAAATTTGCGAATGTGCAGAACAAGTTGTCCTTTTAAATTAAAATCAATATCGAACATCAACGAATTTTTATATTATGTTTTTATTCCTAAATTTTCAATTTCCTCAGTATTAGCATAAATAATCATCAATATCAAAAAAGGTATTTTTGGTAACCTATAAGTTTATAAAAACGAATCCGATTTTGAGATATTTAATTTACCAATTTGTGATTCTATTAAAGCACTTCAATTTCTTCATCTATTTTAGATGGTTGTACTAATCTCAGAATAACATTTAAAAAACCTGAGGTTTTAAAGAAGTAATTCGGATTATTCTTCAATTTTTCTTCCATGTAATAAAATCCGTAATTAGCATATTGCTCCATTGTGTCTTTAAGCATATCTACAGCTTGGCTATCGGAGATCTCACCTTTTTCGAGAGATATCAAATCTAACCCATTTGTTTTAGCAACTAATGCAGTAAAAATATATTCGCGCAGTCTTGGGTATGCTTTTCTAAATTTTTTAGAATCTAAATTCCCCCAATACTGAACGGGCTGCCCAAACGTTTTGGTTTCACCCACCAATTCTCTCTTTTTATCGGAATATAATCCAATAAAGAAAGCGTATATAAAAAGCTCATAGCCTGCACCCAAAGCTTTACCCTTGGCAGTAGTTAACTCGGAAGCACCAACTCCATAGTCTGTGAATACCCTTAAAAGAGATTCTTCAAATTTTGCTTCCCATTTTGGATTTCGTCTGGCCCAAACATCAAATAAGTTTTCTGCTGCCATAGTTATTCTTTTATTAAGGTTAGTTCTGTTTGAATGGTTGACAAATCGTGTTTATCGAATGGCGTTCTTTTTTTCATTCGATAAATTGTGCAATGCAAGGATTTAATTTTATTGGAATCCATTGTACCGGTATCGGTTAAGAAACTTTTAGAGAATATGATGCATTGCTTTTTAATGTCAGAAATTACATTGAAAAAGTCGCTTTCTTTTTGTGGTGCAAATGAACTTGTAGGGGCATCAAAAATAAGTGGATAGTCATTTTCTCGTCTAATTGTGGTTAGTTCCGAAATAGCAAACAAAACCGACATATACATCGTAGTTTTTAATGCTTGGTTGGGATTTACAATTAAAATATCATTCTTATCCTGTAATTCGATTCTTGCTGTTCCATCAGGAATTTTGATAATTCTAATCAATCCATGAAAGCCATCAATGTTAAGTTTTTCGAGGTATTTATTTGACTTTTCCTCTAAAAGTTTAAGAAAATCCTTAGTGTTTTTTTCTTTAGCAAATTTGAATGCGTTTTGTATCTTGTTAAAAGCCTTATAGACTTCGCTATAAGCACTCGCTATTGAGGATTTAGCTAATTTGTCATATTCATCTTGAGCAACTTGTAATTTACTCTTGATAATCTGCTCTTCTTTTTCAAGTATCAAAATTTGCTTTTCGGCTTCGTTTCTGAAATCAAACCAATTTTTAATATTTTCATATGCATTTTGCAATTGTTCCTCAGTGAAAGTATTGTTTTGCGCTAATAGTTTTTTCTTATTATCTTCTTCAATGTCAATACTATCTTGAATTTTTCTTACTTCAGTTTTGCGTGCTTCATTTAAATCAATTTTACCTTTTATCGTATTAATAAGGTTATTTATCTCTTCTTGATTATATCCCAGACTGATACTTTTTTGTTCAAGTTCTTTTGCAAAATTATTTTTAAAAAGTTGTACTTCTTCTTTTTTTGTTTTTGGTTTTTGGGCTTTAAGTAATTCATTGAGTTTACCAACCATAAAATTATGTGCATCAGAACCTTTTTTAGCCTCTCTTCCACAAACTTTACAAAACTCATCTTCTATCATTTCCTTCATTGTATTTTCATCTGGAATGTAGATTGAGAGCGGAATTATTCCCTTGGCCAAACTTGTTGAGATTTCATTGAATGCCTCCTCTTTTCCTTTCTGTTTTTTATCTTCATCTTCTAACCTCCTTTTCTCCTTACTAAAAACATTCACCTTCTCCTGGTATTCACTGAAAATCGAAGAAAATCCACACAGAATCCACATTTCATCAAGAAGTTTGGTGGTATAATCTTCATTGATAAATAATTCTTGACTTCTTTGTTTTTCCTTTAATGATTTTAGTCTTTCATTGATATCTTTCAAAACGGA
>JAHRWO010000031.1 GCA_019105125.1 Flavobacterium sp. | reverse complement strand
TTGTAACTTCTACTTGCAATAGAACTGAAATTTATGGGTTTGCACAACATCCATTTCAATTAATCAAATTATTGTGCGAAAACAGTCAAGGAACGGTTGAAGATTTTCAAAAAGTTGCTTTTGTTTACAAAAATAGTGAAGCCATTAACCACATGTTCCGTGTTGGAACAGGATTAGACAGTCAAATATTAGGTGATTTTGAAATCATCAGTCAATTAAAGAATGCGTTTGTAATTAGTAAAGAATTAAACTTAGTAAATGCTTTTTTAGAAAGATTAGTCAATGCGGTAATTCAAGCGAGTAGAAAAATTAAAAACGAAACAGAAATTTCTTCAGGTGCAACTTCTGTGTCATTTGCATCTGTTCAATATATTTTTAAAAATGTAGAAGACATTGCTTCTAAAAACATTTTACTTTTCGGAACAGGAAAAATCGGAAGAAATACTTGTGAAAACCTAGTAAAACACACAAAACACGAACAAATCACATTAATCAACAGAACCAAAGAAAAAGCTGAAAAACTAGCCAAAAAATTGAACGTCATTGTTAAAGATTATGCTGATTTACAAATAGAACTTCAAAAAGCAGATGTAGTTGTAGTAGCAACCGGAGCTCAAAATCCAACGGTTGACAAAGCTATTTTAAATCTGAAAAAACCACTATTAATTTTAGATTTATCGATTCCGAAAAACGTGAACGAAAACGTAAAAGATATTGAAGGTGTTACGCTTGTTCACATGGATGAACTTTCACAAATTACGGATGAAACTCTAGAAAACAGAAAAAAACACATTCCTGCTGCCGAAGCCATCATTGAAGAAATTAAAGACGAATTTATGGCTTGGACCAAACAACGTAAATTCGCACCAACTATACATGCTTTAAAAGCAAAACTGAATACAATTAAAGAAGGAGAATTGAATTTTCAACGTAAAAAATTAGCAAATTTCGACGAGGAACAAGCTGAATTGATTACTGCAAGAATCATTCAGAAAATAACGAATCATTTTGCTAATCATTTAAAAGATGATGAAACTATGGTGGACGAAAGTATTGAATGGATTGAGAAAATTTTCCAATTAGAAACGGTTTCAAAATAATGAGCAAAACAATCCGAATAGGAACTCGTGATAGCGAATTAGCCCTTTGGCAAGCACACACAGTACAAAAGAAATTAAATGATTTAGGTTACAAAACAGAAATTGTAGCTGTAAAATCGCAAGGAGACATTATTCTTGATAAACCACTTTACGAATTAGGAATTACCGGTATTTTCACCAAAACCTTAGACATCGCCATGATAAACGGTCAGGTAGATATTGCGGTTCATTCTATGAAAGATGTGCCAACGGCTTTACCTATTGGAATTGTTCAAGCCGCTGTTTTGGAACGTGCCAACACAGTTGATATTTTAGTGCACAAAGGCAATTTAGATTTTTTAAATTCGGAAGGAACTATCGCAACTGGAAGTTTACGCAGACAAGCGCAATGGTTAAATAAATATCCAAATCACAAAGTGGTAGATTTACGTGGAAACGTTAATACCCGCATGCAAAAACTGCAAGAAAACGATTGGAATGGAGCTATTTTTGCAGCAGCTGGATTAGAACGCATTAATTTAAAACCTGAAAATTATATCGATTTAAGTTGGATGATTCCAGCTCCAGCACAAGGTGCAATGGTAGTGGTTGCTATGAAAAATGATGATTTCTGTAGAGAAGCTTTAGCCAAATTAAACCATGCTGAGACCGAAATTTGTACCCACATTGAACGTGAATTCTTAAAAACACTTGAAGGTGGTTGCACGGCTCCAATTGGAGCTTTAGCCACATTTACTTCAGATAAAATTGATTTTGAAGGTGTTTTGTTCTCTTTGGACGGAAAAGAAAAACACACAATCAAAAAAAGTTGTACTTTTGATTCTTATAAAAACTTCGGAAAAAATTGTGCCGAAGCAATTTTAAACAATGGCGGAAGCGCTTTAATGGAAAGCATTCGTCGTGATTTAAAAAAGTAATTTTGTTCCAAAATGGAGAAAGAATCGTTACTCAATTATTTATATCGCTTTTTTGATATTATTGTACTACTTTTTATAGTTTTTGACTTTGGATATGACTTCGAAGAAAATTATAATTCGCCACATGTTATTGGGTTAATTTTTCTTACCATTGGACTTCTAGCGTTCAACACGTTTAAATTCTTAACCTTTAAATACAAAAGCAATAAAAAAGTAGCGCTTGTAAATATGGTTTTAATTACCGTAATGTTACTTGCCTCTGGAATAGTTGCCATTATAAACTTTAATTTCCCTTTTGATTATATTCTTCAAAAAGTAAAACCAATATTCGAAGGCGGACTTATCATTTATTTTTTACTTAGACTTTTAGTTTTGGTACGTCATATTTATGATATCTATTTCAATCCTGCCATTGTATTTGTTGGAAGTTTTTTAATTTTAGATTTAATGGGGGCATTTTTATTAATGCTTCCAAGTGCCACAACTAATGGCATAACTTTTACCAACGCTCTTTTTACCTCAACAAGTGCTGTTTGTGTTACTGGTTTACAAGTAGTAGATACTTCTTCAGCATTTACTACAGTAGGACAATCAATAATTTTAGTATTAATCCAATTAGGTGGAATAGGAATCTTAACTTTTACTTCTTTCTTCGCTTTCTTTTTTAGGGGAAGTTCTTCTTTTAAAGAAGGATTAAACACCAAAGACTTTATTGCTCACGAAGGATTAAAAGACGTTTTTAGAGCGGCGTTAAATGTGGTAATTTTTACTATTGGTGTAGAAGCGGTTGGAGCTGCTTTTATTTACTCTTCCATTTTAGATGTCGCAACCATTGAAAATAAATTTTTCTTCTCCATTTTCCATTCAATTTCCGCTTTCTGTAATGCCGGATTTTCCATTTTGTCTGCAGGACTTTATGATGAAGCCATTCGTTTTGATTATTTCTTACAATGGATTATCATGACTTTGATTGTATTAGGTGGTTTAGGTCATAACATCGTCTTTAATTTTTATCAGAAAATCAAAACCCATGTGGTGGAGCTATTCGATAAAACAATTATTCATAAAAAGGTTAGAATCATTACTTTAAACACACAAATTGTTATTTACACTACAATATTTTTATTAGTGGGTGGTTTCATTTTCTTGTTTATTTCAGAATACAACAATACTTTATTAGAACACCATTCTATTTTTGGAAAAATAACAGCCGCATCGTTCAACGCAGTTACTCCAAGAACTGCTGGATTTAATGCGGTTGACTTCACGCAAATGAATGTTCCTTCACTTTTGTTTATCATCTTTTTAATGTGGATTGGAGGTTCTCCTGCTTCAACCGCTGGTGGTATAAAAACAAGTACCTTTGCATTAGCTACACTAAATATTTTTGCCGTGGCAAGCGGCAAGAGCAGAATTCAATTGTTTGGAAGAAGAATTTCATCAGAATCTACCTCTCGCGCTTTTGCTATTTTATGTATTTCATTAATAACCATTGGAATATCCATTGTTGCAATATTAATTTTTGAACCAAAAGGCACGCCCTTATTAACGGTTGCCTTTGAATGTTTTTCAGCTTATAGTACTGTGGGATTAACGCTAAATTTTACACCTATTTTAACAGAGCCTAGTAAATATGTTCTTATTGCTTGCATGTTTATAGGTCGAATAGGAATGCTCAACTTAATGGTGGGATTATTACGAAGA
>JAHRWO010000199.1 GCA_019105125.1 Flavobacterium sp. | reverse complement strand
GGCAATTCAAATAACGAACAGCAAATGATAATTCAGGAGTTGGGCGCATATCTGAAAACAAATACACTTTAATTCCGTTAGCGGAAAAAACATCAGCCACAACTTTAGCTAAAGTGTTACTGTTATGGCGACAATCGTAAGCAATTGCTACTTTTAGTTGTTCGTTTGGAAACGATTTGTGTAGATAATCCGATAATCCTTGTGTGTTTTTACCTAATGTGTATTTGTTGATACGATTGGTTCCAACACCCATAACACCGCGCATTCCGCCTGTTCCAAACTCTAAATTTTTATAGAAACTTTCTTCTAACTCTTTTGGAGCTGAAGTCATCATTTCTTCGATAGCTGTTTGAGTTGCTTCGTCAAATGTTGGAGTTAGCCACTCGTTTACTTTGTTTAAAATACTTTGTTCGATATGCATATTCTGTATGTTTTGAGAGAACTATTGTTTTCTCACAATATTATAGTACTTCTGAAATCTTATAACGTTCTTCGTTGTTTTTGGTTCTTAGGATGATTTCACCTAAAAATCCAGCTAAAAATAATTGTGTTCCAATTAACATCGCAGTTAGCGATAAATAGAACTGCGGTCTTTCAGTAATTAATCTTCCTGATGTGTTGATGAATAATTTGTCGATTCCTAAATAGAAAGCGAATAAAAATCCAATCACAAACATAATAGAACCTAATAATCCGAATAGGTGCATTGGTCGTTTTCCAAAAGTTGATAAAAACCAAATCGTAATTAAATCCAAGAAACCATTGATAAAACGGCTCATTCCAAATTTAGAACTTCCGTATTTTCTAGCTTGATGAATCACGACTTTTTCACCTATTTTTCCAAATCCTGCATTTTTAGCCAAAACTGGAATGTATCGGTGCATTTCACCCGAAACTTCTATGTTTTTAATAACAATATTTTTGTACGCTTTTAATCCACAGTTAAAATCGTTCAATTTTACGCCAGATGTTTTTCTTGCCGCCCAATTAAACAATTTTGAAGGAATATTCTTTGCTACAACCGAATCATAGCGTTTTTTCTTCCATCCTGAAATTAAATCATAATTATCTTCGGTAATTAAACGGAATAATTCTGGAATTTCATCTGGACTATCTTGTAAATCGGCATCCATAGTAATCACTACATCACCTTGTGCTTTTGCAAAACCGGCATGCAAGGCTTGTGATTTTCCGTAATTTCTAAGAAAACGGATTCCTTTTACATTCGGATTTTCGTGTGATAATTTTTCGATAACATTCCAAGAAGCATCGGTACTACCATCATCAATAAAAAGGATTTCGTAGGAATAGTTATGCGCTTGCATCACTTTTACAATCCAATTGTGTAATTCAGGTAACGATTCTTGCTCGTTTAATAATGGGATAACTATGGATAAATTCATTGATTTAGAATACGGGTTTGTCTTTTTTGAAAATTGCAGCTAAAATGGCACCAAAAATTGCAGAACCAACAATGCTCCAAATACTTCCTTTGGCTTGCTCAATTGCAGAAAATTGGTTGTAATCTTTCATTTTATCAACAGTTTCTTTGATAGCAGAAGTTGGAGTTCCAAATTTCTGTAACATTTGAACAGTTGATTCAAGAGTTAGTTCTTTTAAACGAATTGCTGCTTCAGGATCAATTACATTGAAAAGTAAAATATTATAAACCACGGAAATTGCGATACCTATAAGTGCAGAAACAAAATAAGTGGTAAAGCCTTCTTTAAAACTCATGTAACCACCTAAATCTTTTTTGGTTTTAACTAATAATACACAACCAATAATAATGTAAACCACTAAAATTAGTATACCAAGCCACCATTTCGTCATTAATGATAAATCAACAATATAAATTGAAGTTGTAATTAAGATACTTAAAACTCCTGTGATAATACCGAAGGTAATTCCGTTTTTTTTGATAATTTCGTTCATAGTTTGTTTTGGTTTAATTAATTTACAAATATAAGAATTCTAATCGTTGTAGGATAAGAGTTAAAAAATAAAAAAAAGTTACAGAAACATTGGTAAATTAAAAATTAAATGTAATTTTGCACTCTCAAATAAAAAAGTTTATAAACCAAAAGGTTATAAAATGTTTACACCTTTATAGAAATAAAGCCGCGAAACAAATTATAATCGCTTAATAAAAGATTTACAAAATGAAAAAAGGTATTCACCCAGAAAATTACAGATTAGTTGCATTTAAAGACATGTCAAATGAAGATGTTTTTATCACTAAATCTACAGTAGAAACTAAAGAAACTATTACTCACGAAGGTGTTGAGTATCCAGTTTTCAAAATGGAGATTTCTAGAACATCTCACCCTTTTTACACAGGTAAATCTAAACTTATTGATACTGCAGGTCGTATCGATAAATTCAACAGCAAATACGCTAAAAAAGCTAAATAATTTTTCGCTTTTTCAAAATAGAGAAAAGCTTCACTTAGGTGAGGCTTTTTTTATTGCCTAAATCTTCCTACTTTTGAGTATTGTTTTAAACAATGCATCACTTTAACAATTCAACATAATGAACTATATACTTTTTGACGGAACCGTTCGCAATGCCTTACTTCCTTTTACTTTTACACGTCCAGTAGCTGATATTCGCATCGGAATTTTAACAATTCGAGAAAAGTGGGAAAAATATCTAGGATATACCACCACAACGCTTACCGAAGAATACTTGATGGAGAAATATCCAATGGTGGAAATGGAAGAAAACATTATGATTAACGCTTCGTTTTTACCAAATCCGATTTTAATTGATATGGTTCAAAATTTGAATCCAAAAGAAGCGATTCTTTTTGGAGAAGAAATCATTGCTTTTCATACGCATGATACGCAAGAAGATATCGATTTTGATGAATATGAACTAATTGAATACGAAGGCGACGTTTTAAGAATTGAAAATACTTGGGATATTTTTGCAAAAAACGATGCCGCAATTCGTGAAGATTTTGAATTGTTAACCGAAGATAGATTTTCCCAACCGATTCCAAAGAGCGTAAACGTAATTGCTCCAGAAAACATCTTCATTGAAGAAGGAGCGAAGCTAGAATTTGTAACCTTGAACGCTTCAACCGGACCAATTTACATCG
>JAHRWO010000194.1 GCA_019105125.1 Flavobacterium sp. | reverse complement strand
AAATCAGTTCTTCTTCCGAAATTTTGGTAAAATGAAACAAAACATCTTCCAAAGCTACATTCAGTAAATTGGTGTTGTCGATGTTGTTTTTTAAAGCCTCCTGCGTATTGAGCAGGGCTAAATGATTTTCGGTTTCGCGGTAAAGTTGAGCCAACTTTTTGAAATCAATTTTTTCGAGCAAATCAAAATGACCGAATAAACGGATTAGGTTGTATAAACTCTTGGCATTGCCCAAAGCCTTTTTAATGAGCAATACTTTTTCACGGTCTTGAATTTGGGTTATTTGTTGTGAAAATAGTTCTGCATTTGTTGTGTCGAAATAAAATAAAATGTCCTTTATTTCTGCAATTTCCTTTTCTATTTCTTCTTTCGATTTAAACAAGTCAGAGTAAAACTCCATTTCATCACCCAATTCTGCTTGCAATTCATCAAAATAGGCTTTGTTGGTTGCATCAAACTCTGCTCGTATGTCGGCAAAATCAACTACATAGCCATATTTGAAATTTTTGTAGGTGCGGTTTACTCTTGTAAGTGTTTGTAAAAGGTTGTGCCTTTTTATAACACGTCCGATGTATAATTTCTTTAATCGTTTGGCATCAAAGCCTGTTAAAAGCATGTTGTAAACAAACAGAAAATCAATTTCTCCCTCTTTGAAATCTTCAACAACATCTTTTCGTTCGTCCTTTGTGCCAATATCGTGAAGAATTAAAGCAGCCGTTTTTACTTTATAACTGTGTTTTAGCTTGGTTTTATAATCTGCTTTTGGTTCTGCTGCTTGAAGTAATTCTTCTTCCTGTTCCATTTTCAAAGCGTATTTTTCGTTGAAAATTCGAAACATTTCTTTTGCCTGGTCGGAACTATCGCAAACAACCATTCCACCAATGGAACTATCAGAAAAAGTCAAACGGCTTTTTTCAAAGTCGTTAACGATATAGTCAAGCATTGGCTCAACAAAGTTTGTGTGTGCAAAAACTTTTTGCCTTTCAATATCGCCTTTTAAAATCTTGATTTTATCCAAAGCATCTTTCAACACAATTTTATAATCGCTTTCGATTTCTTCTCTGATTAAGCGAAGCGTGTAACCATCGGCAATGGATGCATTGTAGTAATACTTGTGAATGTAATTACCAAATAAATCTTTCGAGTAGTAATCCTTTGTAATGAGTGGCGTACCTGTTAAACCGATTTTTATTGAGTTGGTGTCGGATTGCGTAAGGTTTGCCAAAAAACTACCTTGTGGATTGTAACTGCGGTGTACTTCGTCTAAAAAGTAAATTCTCTGAATACTAATATCGTAGTCTTGCTTTTGAGTTACATTGGCTTCTTCGCTGAACTTTTGAATGTTCACTACCGTAATTTCAGCCCTGCCCGAATTGTTGTGAATGGCAGTTGTGGTTTTAATTGACTTTACAAAATCCGCTTTTGAATCAACAATATGAACAATCAAGCCACGTGCTGTAAATTCTCGTTTAGCCTGAATAAGCAGGTCTAAGCGGTCAACAATAAAATAGAATTTGGGTATTACTTTTTTCTTTTGGAAATAATCGGTTAGGTAGCGAACATTGTAAAATGCCAAAGCGGTTTTTCCGCTTCCTTGTGTGTGCCAGATAATTCCTTTTTTAATTCCGCTTTCTAATTTATTTTCAATGGCTTTTGTGGCAAATATTTGAGGGTAACGCATTACATGTTTTTCAATTCCCTTTTTCTCATCCACATACGCAATTGCATATTTTAAAATAAATGAAAGCCTATCTTTTGAAAATAGTGAAGTAAGAACTCTGTTTGTTGGCGTATTTGGGTTTTTATTTGTCAAGAACTCAGGCGAACTCTTGATAACTGCCAGATTGTTATCCTTCAAAACGAAATTTTCTAAGCTATCATCTTCACCCCCCAAGAGTTTTTCAAAATCCAACTTTTCTTCTTCTCGGAAATAGTTAAATATCGGTTTTGTGTATGAAGGCGAAGCATAAAAAGCACCCTGTAATGGTTCAATATCTTCATTGTCGTACTCCATGTTGTTGGAGAAAACCATCAATTGAGTAATGTTTACAAACTTTCTGAATTTCTTGTTTTGAAATCGTTTGTTTATTCTTTCTCGTTCTGCAATTATTCCGTCTCGGTTGTTTGGTTTCTTTACCTCAATAAATGCCAACGGCATTCCATTGATTAAAAGAATTATATCTGGTCTGAATTCTTCGTCTCCGTTTTTGTAAGTCAATTCGGTTACGACATGAAAAGTGTTGTTTTCAAAATTCTCAAAGTCAATCAGTTTTACGCCTGATTCACTGGTCAATTTCTCAAAATAGGCTTTGCCTAAATCTTCATTGCTCAGTAAAAGAGAAATGTCAACCAACAATCTTTCTGCTTGGTCTTGGTCAAAGTCAGGATTAATTTTTACAATAGATTCTTTGAATATTTCCGTGAAAATATTTGTCTCTGTATCCCAAACCGCATTATTCAGCGAAATATATTTGTAGCCAAGCCTACATAGGTGCAGTATGGCTGGTATTTTCACTCTTGAATCCTCGTTAAATTTCATATTTCATTGTCCAAAATTTATAGTCCGCAAGATACTCAATTTCCTGCGGTGCGTCGGCAAGAAAACTGCTCTTTTGCAAGCTGAAGCATCGGCTTGTGTGTCGGGGCTTGCAAATGTGCAGTTTTGTGCGTGGGCTGTTCATTATTACGTTTTTATTCTTCTGTCTTTAAGTAGCAAATTGTCTGTTCGCTTCTGTCTTTTTACACTGACGGCTAACGTTCGGCGGTATGTGGCGTTGCGCAGAGTCGCGGTGGCGCGTGTTTTTGCACTCGTGGTGCGATGCAGGGTTATGATGTTATTTGTTAATTCTCGCGTTGGCAAAAACCGTGACACCAAGAGGGAGCCCCCGGCGGGAGCCGGGGCAGGCCGTGGCGCCAGCCACAAAACTGCCTCATTATTTACCCAATTGTCGCGCCACGGAGCGCCAATGACATATACCGACCTGTTAGCGGTAGGCTATTTGTTACCATCTATATAATAATGCAAGCTTAACATCATCTATGTCAAAATCAAAAATGTAGTTGGTAGATTTGGATTTGGTGGTTGTAGATTGGTATTGAGTTTCGCTGTTATTGAAACTGATTAATACAGCAGGTTCCAATTCTAATGAGATAGAGAAATTTTTTAAAACGTTTAAGATGAATCCTGAACCAAAAGATAAACCGGGACGGATAATACTTGACCTGTTTATGTTTTCTGTTAACTCGATTTCACTTTTCATGTAGTTAAATGATGTATTTAGGTCAACACCATAAAATGCAGAAAACTTTTCAGTTAGATTGTGTCGATTTTCAAGGCCAATTTGTAAACTTCCGGCGAAGGAGATACTATTTGAGCTTTGAGGATCAGTAGGATTCTGAATTTGGTATCTATACTCCAAATTAGTTGCTCCAATTCTGAAGAAGCGATTAGTCTTTATTTCCGACTTAAACGTAATGCCAGTAGGAGTGAGCTCCTTCAGGCTTCCATAGAGATAGATTTCATGGGCCTTCTTATCTTGAGTTTCTTGTGCTTGGGCAGATAGACCATAAATGGCTAAGATAGATAAGATTACAAATAGATAGGTCTTTGGTTTCATATTCTAGTTTTTAATGGTTGGATATCAATAGCTTGCCGCTAACGTTCGGCGGTATGTGGCGTTGGCGCAGAGTCGCGGTGGCACGTGTTTTTGCACTCGTGGTGCGGTGTAGGGTTAAGCGGTTATTAGTTTATTCTCGCGTTGGCAAAAACCGTGACACCAAGAGGGAGTCCCCGGCGGGAGCCGGGGCAGCCTGTGCCGCCAACCACAGAACTGTCCTCTTTAGTCAGAAGATTCTCGCGGCACAGAAGCCAATGACATATACCGACCTGTTAGCACCAGTTTTTATTTAAGATCAATTCCAGTCCCTTTTTTATACAATAGACAAAATGCTTCATCAGCTTGTCCATATAGTTTCTCAAATCCAATTAAGTTCTCGATATAATCCTTTAATTGTTTGTTTTTTAAAGTTGATTCATGTTTTAATTCCTCAATCCTGAATGGAAATTGAGAATTATTTGGATTTGGTGTATGTAAAAATAGAGCATCGCTATAACTATCAAAATCAAGTAAAATAGTATATAATTGAAAATTTGTTTTTAATCCTTTTGTCTTATCTACAAGTATCTCAAAATGTCGAAATAACTTATCCAAGTGAGGTTTTCTTTTCTTGAAACTATTATTTCCGTAGCCATGCCGATCAAAATGAACGTGCCAATTATCAAACCATGTATCAGTTTTTTCAAAATCTAGCCAAGTCATTTTATCGAAATCATTTTGAATTGCTAAGTTTTTATAATATCGTCTTAATCCTCTGTGTCGTTTCATAAAATCAAAATTTATAAACGATTTTTAAAGTATCATTTATCCTGTGGGTAAGCAATTCGATCAATTCTTTATCCATAAATTCGTAATCATCGGGAATTTCCAAAATCTCAATCGGAGGAAGTTCCATATGTCTGTATAATCCCCAAATCTTTGCCCTTTGTCTTGTTTCCATCACAAATATTAGGTCAGCCCAATTCAAATCTTTCTCTGAAATCTTCCTGTCACTTTTAGGACTTAATCCGGCCGAACGAATACTAAATCGATTATCATTCTTAAAAATCGACTCGGCTGTCCGACTTCGTTTTATATTTCTTCCACAAACTACTAATATATTTGGTCTATCTGTCATTGGTGCAGGTCGCTCTAAAATTGGTGCTAACGTTCGGCGGTATGTGGCGTTGGCGCAGAGTCGCGGTGGCGCGTGTTTTTGCACTCGTGGTGCGATGCAGGATTAATCGGTTATTACTTTATTCTCGCGTTGGCAA
>JAHRWO010000085.1 GCA_019105125.1 Flavobacterium sp. | reverse complement strand
TATGGATTTGTGTCAGGTGCAATAGTTGGTGGCACTCTTTCTGGTGGTGGTTTTGGTTTTATTTTGGGTGCAACGGTTGGATCAATAGGAGGGGGATTTATTTTATTGGCAAAAACTTGTTAAATTTAAAATTTGAATTATGAGAAAAATTGAATTGATTGAATTGGAAAGAATAGAAGGTGGTGGGTTTTTTAGTGGGTTTTGTAGAGGTGTACAAGCATCTACTGTTTTGTATGGTGCTGGTGTTCTTGGTAATCTGTGGAATCCGCCTGGGGCAGCAGCAGGTGTTGCTTTATTAGTGGTAAACGGAGCATGTGTTTTTGCATAGGCTTAAATAATTGGGGGAACTTTTTCCCTCAATTGTTATTTAATATTTTATGATATAATAAAATTTATAATGAAAAGCGTTTTAAGTTTTTTATTTTTATACGATAATTTAAGATTTAAGTAAAAAAAAAGTTTAAATACTTCTAAATTAAAAACATTAAAATCATTTAAAAATAATGAAAATCTATATAAAATTTATATTATTATTTGTTTCCGCTATTTTAGTTGTCTTAAATATTATATATGAATCTAAACTAATAAATATTTTAACTTCAATCTCGTGTGTTTTGTTATTATTGACTATTTATAAAAAGTCAAAATAATTTTATGAAAAATATTATTTACTTTTTCATATTAGTACTTTTTTTACTTATAATTGGTTTTGTCGGAAGTATTATTTTAGATAATGAAGCGAAGTTAATTCAATATCTAAATGAAAATTATACAACTTCGCAAGTTAACATGTACTTTGAAACAAAACAAAAATGGCAATGGTTCTCTTATTCAATTATACCAATATTTTTATTAATTAAAATATCAATAATAGCAAGCATTCTCTACATAGGCACCTTTTTCTACAGCAAAGCCAAAGTAACTTTTAAACAATTGTTTAATGCTGTGGTAAAAGCGGAGTTTGTTTTTTTAGGCGTTGGGGTTTTAAAAATTGTGTGGTTTTACTTTTTTCAAACAAATTATACTTTAGAAGATTTGCAATATTTTTATCCGCTATCGGCTCTTAATATTGTAGGTTATAAAGGTTTAGAGACTTGGTTTATTTACCCTTTGCAGATGTTGAATTTGTTTGAGTTGGCGTACTGGTTGTTGTTGTCGTATTTTATAGGCAAGCTTGCTTTTACAGAAAAAGACAAAGGCAAACCTATGGATTTAGGGTTTAAAATTGTGGCTAGTAGTTATGGTAGTGCGTTGTTGTTGTGGGTTGTGGTTGTTATGTTTTTTACGTTGAATTATAGTTAATTAATCACAAAGACACTAAGAAGGCGCAAAGCGCACTAAGTTAAATTGAAACTAAATGAAAAAAACACTAAAAATTGTAATTCCTATACTCATTATCAGTTTACTTGCATTTATGGGATACAAAGTGGTGAGTAAAATTAACCACAAAAAACAGGTAGCTGAAAACATCAAAAAAATGCCTGCATTTTCGTATCTCACTTTGGAAAATAAAATATTTGCGAATGAAAATTTAGAAGAAGGAAAACCTACTCTATTTATCTATTTCAACAGTGAATGCGATTTTTGTAACCACGAAGCAGAAATGGTACAACAAAATATAGAAGAATTAAAAGCTATTCAAGTAGTTTTTATTTCTTATGAACCTATTGAAAAAATCAAACAATTTGCTACTAAATTTAAGTTATTAAATCATGCCAACATTTATTTTTTATCTGATTCAAAAATTACTTTCGCTGCTACTTTTGATGTTAAATCTATGCCTTGTTTAGTATTATATGACAAGGATAACAACTTAATTGAAAAAATAAAAGGACAAGTTAAAATTGAAACGGTTTTAGAGAAGTTTCACCAATAGTTATTAAAATGAGTTTACTTTATTGCAACAAGGAGCAAAATGCATTGCAAATTAAAGATGAAAGCAAACAGCAAAAAAATGGTTTAATTTTGATTTTTGTAATTAACTTATTAAATGCCATAATTAATATTTCACGCCTCTTTAAAGAAGAATTTAATTTTTTGCATGGGATTTGGATTTTCATAGGTATTGCAACAATTATTGTTTTAATAGATTTTAGAAAAAGAGATTTTTCAGATTCAATTCCTATTGATTCCATTTTGAGTTTTAAACATAAGAAAAATATTTTTAATGATCCAGGGTATATTATTTTAAGACTTTCTAGCGGTAAAAAAAGGATTATTCAAATTCTATCAAAAAAACAAATAGAAGAATTTGAAATGCTATTTCAAGAATTAAACATTCCAAAATATGACACAAAAAAAGAGATTAATAATTAGTTTTTGTTGTTTATTAATTCTTTTAAATTTTATTTTTTGTGTGTTTTTTGAGGGATCAAAAATTAGTTGTATTGCCAATATTTTAACAATGGTATTTACTATAGTTGGTATTACACAAAATAAAAATGGAGACAATCAATGAAACGAATCAAATTTGATAATCTATCAGAAAATTGGAGATTGAAGTTGCTAGTTATTTGCTCAATTATATTTTTATTTTTAGGCATTTTTGAAATTTCAGTTTTTAACGACTCCACTTTAAATGAATCCTTTATAAAGATTGGATTTTTATTCCAAGTATTATTTTTTGGAAGAATGTTCGTTTATAAAAACTATGTGCAATGGAACAATAAAAGAATATATATCAAAGTAAACCGATTCTTTGGAACTAATTTAAACTTTGATGACATTAAAAGTATTAATTATCAAGATAATTCGATACTTATAAAAAAGT
>JAHRWO010000169.1 GCA_019105125.1 Flavobacterium sp. | reverse complement strand
AATCGTGGTTGAAAATGATACTTTGAAAATCTCTCTTTGTATATCTAACATCTCCACCTAATTCAAAAATGCGTGTTTTGTTTTCTGAACCAAAATCATAGTTAAAAAACGAATTTGCAACTAAATCTTTTTCCTTCAAATTTGAGTAGAAGCGTTCGTTTTCTCCAGCACTATTGGTTTGAGGAGCAAAAAAACCATCTCTAAATAAATAATTGTTAGATCTTCTGTCTGGCTCGTTACCGGTAACCGTATTTAGTGCTAATCCAATATGGTATTTTAATTTGTCTGTAATTCTAAAATCACCAATTAATTGATTTACAAATAATAAATTATCGTTTACTTGCTGACGAACTAAAAGTTCCATGTCGCCCGTTTGTTCGGGATTGTTTTCACCAAAATAATCACCGTATGATTGATTGTTGTTATGAATTAAAATGTTGTTCAGCGCTATGGAATGCCCTTTCCCAAATTTATATTTCATATTATTCATAACCAATTGTGAAACATTATAGTTGTATTTATTGAAATTTTGATTCAAATAAACTTGTCCTAGTGAATTTGTTTGTTTAATGTTTCCTTCTGTATATAAATAGCTATTATCAAAACTTCCTACTAAGAACAATGATAATTTTCCTTTTCCGACATTAAATTTTCTACCACCTGAAATTGAAAAACCACTATTAACTTGTCCTTTTTGTTCGTTAGGTTTTAAATTATTTCTAAAATCATAAACCGTAATACTTGAAATGGTATTACTTGTTCTTTGTGTTCCAAACCAATTGGTTCCATCGATAAGTTTGAAGTTTTCATTAACCGTTTGGTTGTTGATTCCGTTTGAAAAACTAACCTCAATTTCTTTGTCTTTGCCTAATTCTTTTGAAGTAATGTCAATATTAGCTCCACCAACATCTCCTAAAATAGAAGAACTAAAGGTTTTGTTAATTCCAACATTTTGAATTAATTCTGTTCCAAAGAAATCAAGCGAAATATTTTTGTACTCTGGGTCGTCAGAAGGTAAAGCCAATCCATTTAGAGAAGTTGAATTGTATCGATCTCCTAATCCTCTAACTACAACATTTTTTACACCTTGCTGTTTGGTTACTCCACTTGTTTTTGTAACAGCAGCCTCAGCATTGCTAACTCCTTTTCTTGATAATTCTTGAGCTCCAATTGCTTGCTTAATTTCAACAGCTTTTTGTTGTTCTTGAAGTAAAACACTTTCTTTCTCTTTCAGAACGGTTTGAACAATTTCAATATCGTTAAGCTGTACACCGCTAGCCTCTAAGGTGTGATTGATTACCTTTTTTTCGTTTGCTTTGATAGTAAAAGGAATTTCTTTGGTTTCATATCCCAAATATCCTATTACTAATGTATAGCTTCCCGGTTTTAATGAAATAGAGTATTTCCCATTTTCATCGGTTGAAGATCCTTGTTTAGTGCCTTTAATAATAATGTTAGCAAAAGGTAAAGGTTCGTTGTTAAATTCTTTATCTAAAATAGTTCCGGTAACAGTTCCATTTTGAGCAAACATTGCTACTGAAAAGAATAATGATAATAATAAATAACGTAGTTTCATTTTGTGTTGTTAATTTTGGTGCAAAGGAACTGCTGAAGTGTTACAGTAAAGTTACTTGCCTGTTATGAATTAGTTGTGAATGCGTTACCGAATTGTTAATAGATTAAATAATTGTAAACTCCTTTGAACATTTTATTTTATCTTTACCTTTACAAACCAAAACATAACAAATTTTGTAATGAAGAAAAAAGACATTAAGATCTTATTGGTTGATGATGAGCAAGATATCTTAGAAATTGTAGGATACAATCTTTCTCAGGAAGGTTATCAAATTGTAACAGCTTCCAATGGAAAAGAAGCTATCGCAAAAGCAAAAAAAGAGCATCCGCAATTAATTATCATGGATGTTATGATGCCCGAAATGGACGGAATGGAAGCTTGTGAAAACATTAGAAAAATTCCAGAACTTCAAGATACAATCATTACTTTTTTAACCGCTCGTTCCGAAGATTATTCACAAGTAGCAGGTTTTGATGCAGGAGCCGATGATTATATTGCAAAACCCATCAAACCAAAAGTTTTGGTAAGTAAAGTACAAGCATTATTAAGAAGATTAAAAGGTGTTGAAGGAGTTTCGTCAACTACAACTTTAACAGTTGGTAATATCGAAATCAACAGAGAAGAATACAAAATCATTAAAGAGGGCGAAGAAATCATCTTGCCTCGTAAAGAGTTTGAATTGTTCTATTTATTAGCCACAAAACCTGGAAAAGTGTTTACTCGCGAAGAGATTTTAGATAAAGTTTGGGGTAACGAAGTAGTAGTGGGTGGAAGAACCATCGATGTTCACATAAGAAAATTAAGAGAAAAAATTGGAGATAGCTTCTTTAAAACCATTAAAGGAGTGGGATATAAAATCGAATTTTAATGCAATTAAAATTTAAAAAATCTTATAAGTTCGCTTTAAAGTCATCGTTATACATAACCTTGTTCTTTTTAGCGACTATTTTTTTATATCATTACCTTGTTCAGTCATTAAATTTACTGGTTGTTTTCGCTTTTTCGCTTGTTTTTTATGCGGCGACATTCTTTTTAATTCAATTTAGAGTGGAGCATTTTATCTACAAACGTGTTAAGAAAATTTATGACGACGTTTCGCTTTTAGAAACGACTTCTTATGTAAATCAACCCGTAACAACCGATATGGCAACGTTAACAAAAGAAGTAAAAAAGTTTGCCCGAGATAAAAAATTGGAAATCGAAACCTTAAAAATTAGAGAAGAATACCGAAAAGAATTCTTAGGAAACGTTTCGCACGAATTAAAAACACCTCTTTTCACGATTCAAGGTTATTTATTGACGCTTCTTGATGGCGCGATGGAGGATAAAAACATTCGTAAAAAATACTTAGAACGTGCCGAAAAAGGAGTAGAGCGACTAATTTACATCGTGAAAGATTTAGATATGATTACCAAATTAGAAGTTGGTGAAATCAATCTAGATGTAACTCGTTTTAATATTGTTGAGGTAATTCAAAACGTGTTTGATTTGTTCGAAATGAAAGCAGCTAACAAAAACATTACCTTGACTTTCGATATGAAATACGCCAAACCTATTTGGGTAATGGCCGATCAAGAGAAAATTCAACAAGTAGTGACGAATTTGGTCGTAAATTCCATCAAATACGGTAAAAAAGGCGGAACAACTGAAGTTGGAATTGAAGATTTAACCAAAAATAAAGTCATCGTTAGAATTACCGATAACGGTGAAGGTATCGAAAAACAAAACATTCCGCGATTATTCGAACGTTTTTACCGAGTAGATAAAAGTGGTGCAAGAAGCGAAGGCGGTTCTGGTTTAGGATTAGCCATCGTGAAACACATTATTGAAGGACATGATGAAAAAATCTATGTGGAAAGTCAAATTGGTGTTGGTTCAGAATTTTCATTTACTTTGGAAAAGACGAAATAATTCGTTCCAATTCGGGTCAACCGAAAAATCCTTAAATCCTTTGTAAAAGTGAATTTTTTCCAACTTGGAAGCCTTGAATTTTTCTTGCTTGCAACTTGGAGCCACAATTTCCGATTTAAACTTTTTAGCCAAATATTCTTGTTCGTATTGACCTGGTGTTGGAATAAAAAACGCTTTTTTTTCCAATTTCGCTAAATCCATAACTGTAGTATAACCCGAACGGCAAACCACAAATTCACTTTCGTTAAAAGCAGTACTTAACTCCTCTGAGTTCATGAAATTGTAATAGGTAATCGAATTTACTTTCTCGATTTGCTGTTGCGATTCCACGATTCCTTTTACAAAAAGAATTTCTTTCGAACTATTTTCTAATTCTTTGATAAGTTTCTTTTCCAATAAAGTACGCTGTGGTTCTGGTCCTGATAATAAAACCATAATATCGTACTTTATTGGTAATGATTTTTTTTCAATTCGACTTAATGGTCCAATGTACTGAATGCTGTTCATCATCTTTTCAGGATGCCCTAATTTTCCAGATAAATTTTCAGCACCTGCTACATCAGGAATCCAACAAGCATTAAATTTAGAAATGTAACGCGAATGCAATTTGGTTGTCAACCAAGAGGTTTTTCCAGAAAGTACATTCAATTGATGTGTAATAAAGACAGACGGTACTTTTGAAGAATAAACACCTAATCGATTATCGCTAATAACGCCATCAATTTCATAGTTCTCGATAATCCTATTGATTTTTGATTTCTCTTTTTTGATGGCCATCATCATTTTTGGCATTTGAAGCGCTAATTTCCACTTAAAGTTTTTGCCTTTTTCTGCATATTGAATGTTGTAGGCAGGCAATTCAATACTCAAAAGATTTGGGAATTCTTTTTTCAACAAAGCTAAAGCTACTCCGTCAGAAGCAATAATGGGTTCAAAACCATTTTCTTCCAATGCTTTTATAATAGGAATACATCTTGTGGTATGTCCTAAACCCCAATTGAGTGGCGCAATAAGTATTTTTTTCTTCATTACTTTTTCAAAACCGCAATAAATTGTTCGGCTAATTTATTTTCATCTTCAAAATTATACTCATTTTCCTCCGAACTAAAATTTCTATCGTGTTTGTATAATTTCCACTTTTTGTTGTTGTATTCTAATGCGGTTAAATTTTCTACCCAATCGCCTGAATTCAAATAGAAAACTTCTCCTTTTTCATTTTCCATGAGCTCAATTTTGGGTTCGTGAATATGACCGCAAATTACATAATCGTAGTGGTTTTCGATAGCCAATTCTACACAAACATTTTCAAAGTTAGTGATAAATTTAACAGCAGATTTTACATTGTTTTTAATTTTCTTCGAAAGCGAATACGGTTCTTTGTTAAATCGGGCTAAAACCCAATTGATGAAACGGTTAATTAAAATGAGAATATCATAACCCCAACCACCTAATTTGGCCAACCATTTGGCTTGAGTAATCGAAGCGTCAAAAACGTCTCCATGAAAAATCCAAGCTCTTTTGTGGTCTAATTCTAAAACAAGTTTATCAATTAAACTGATGTTTCCCATGTGTAAATCGGTAAACTTTCTTAGGAATTCATCATGATTTCCTGTGATGTAGTACACTTTTGTGCCTTTGGTACTCATCGAAATAATTTTCTTAATTACTTCTAAGTGTTTCGATGGGAAATAAGATTTTCTAAATTGCCAAATATCGATAATATCGCCATTCAGCACTAAAATTTTAGGTTTTATCGAAGATAAATAATCCAATAATTCTTTCGCATGGCAACCGTACGTTCCAAGATGAACATCAGAAATAACAGCCACTTCAACTTTTCTTTTCTTCAAAATAAAAATTTTAAACAAATGACGATAACTAATCTAATGTTAAGGTTATTGAAACATTATTAAAAGTTTATTTGTGTTGCTAATTATTTGATTAATTTTGCCCAAAATTATTTAGAAGTGGGAAGTAAAAATAAATTAAAGCGATTTAAAGAAAACGAAACGTTTACCAATGTATTCCAACCAACCAGAGAAGAAGTGGTGGGAGACCAATTTCCGTTGAAAGGAAAATGGAGTAGTGATTTCTTTAAAAACGATAATCCAATTGTATTAGAATTAGGTTGTGGAAAAGGAGAATACTCTGTTGGGTTAGCCGAAAGATTTCCAGAAAAAAACTTCATTGGAATTGATATCAAAGGAGCGAGATTTTGGCGTGGTGCAAAAACTGCTGTAGAATCAGGTATGAATAACGTGGCTTTTGTGAGAACACAAATCGAATTAATCAATCATATTTTTGCTGAAAATGAAGTGTCTGAAATTTGGATTACTTTCCCAGATCCACAAATCAAATACAAGAGAACGAAGCACAGAATGACCAATGCTGAGTTTTTAGACCGCTACAAAAAAATCCTAAAACCAAGTGGATTGATGCATTTAAAAACTGATTCAGAATTCATGCACGGTTATACTTTAGGATTGTTGCATGGTTTAGGTCATGAAGTAATTTATGCGAACCACAATATTTATAAAAACGAAGGAGCACCAGCAGAAGTGACTGGAATTCAAACGTTTTACGAGAGTCAGTATTTGGAAGTAAACAAACCTATTACCTATATCAAGTTCCGAATTAAGTAATTTTTGTTAC
>JAHRWO010000142.1 GCA_019105125.1 Flavobacterium sp. | reverse complement strand
TTCCTTCTTTTAAAATATCGTGTAAGTGAAGTATTCCTTTGTATTCGTTGTCGTCAATTACGACCAGTTGTGTGATGGAATTGTTTTCCAAAATATCCAACGCTTCCGAAACTAAAATACTAGAGTTGATGTTTTTCGGATTTTTCGTCATGATATCCTGAGCTGTTAAATCAGCAAATGTATCGCGGTTGTTTAACATACGACGAATATCTCCATCTGTAACAATTCCAACGACTAGATTGTTCTCGATAACCGCCGTTACACCCAAACGTTTTTCGGAAATCTCCATTATTACTTTTTTGATAGAAGCGTCTGGAGTTACCATTGGTTTGTGCGTGGTGTCTAACATATCTTTCACGCGAAGTAATAATTTTTTACCCAAAGCACCTCCGGGATGATACACAGCAAAATCTTCACTTTTAAAGTTGCGCATTTCCATTAAACAAACGGCTAAAGCATCGCCAAGCACTAATTGAGCGGTAGTGCTATTCGTTGGTGCTAGATTATTTGGACAAGCTTCATTTTCCACATACGCATGCAAAATGTAGTGTGATTCTTTTCCTAGGAACGAATTTTTATCCGCTGTCATTCCGATTAAAGTGTTTCCAAAACGTTTTAATAAAGGCGCTAAAACTTTAATTTCAGGACTATTGCCGCTTTTTGAAATACAAATGATAATATCTTCTGGTTGTACCATTCCTAAATCGCCATGAACGGCTTCTGCTGCATGTAAAAACATAGAAGGTGTTCCGGTTGAATTTAAAGTGGCTACAATCTTTTGAGCGATTAAAGCACTTTTACCAATTCCAGTAACTACTAATCGGCCTTTGGTATTAAAAATCTCGGTAACACTTTTTGCGAAGTCTTCATCGAGATAATTTACTAAGTTTTCAATGCTTTTACTTTCTGAAAGCAGTGTTCTTTTTGCGGTTGCTAAAATCGTTTCTGTTGTGCTCAAAATAGAAATTTTAAAAAGTTTGTGTGTATTAAAGAAAATTGTATCTTTATGTTTGCAAATTTAGGTAAAATCATATTAATAGAGAATGAATCCAAACGAAATTGATTTACATAAAGAATTAAAGAAATATTTTGGTTTTAACCAATTCAAAGGACTTCAAGAACAAGTAGTTAAAAGTATCATTACAGGGAATAATACCTTTGTGATTATGCCTACTGGTGGCGGAAAGTCACTTTGTTATCAGTTGCCGGCTTTAGTGTTGGATGGAACTGCTATAGTAGTTTCGCCGCTAATTGCTTTGATGAAAAACCAAGTAGATGCCATTCGAAGCTTGAGTTCTGAACCCGGAATTGCTCATGTTTTGAATTCTTCGTTAAATAAAACCGAAGTCAATCAAGTAAAAAAAGATATCACTTCAGGTATCACAAAATTGTTATACGTTGCCCCAGAATCGTTAACAAAAGAGGAATATATTGAGTTTTTAAACAGTGTAAAATTATCTTTTGTTGCCATTGATGAAGCACACTGTATTTCCGAATGGGGTCACGATTTTCGTCCTGAATATCGCAATTTGAGAAATATTGTACGTCAGTTAGGTGATGTGCCAATGATTGGTTTAACTGCAACAGCAACTCCGAAAGTGCAAGAAGATATCTTGAAAAACTTGGATATGCCTGATGCGAATACTTTCAAGGCTTCGTTCAATCGTCCCAATTTATTTTACGAAGTACGTACCAAAACAAAAAATGTGGAATCGGATATCATTCGATTCATCAAACAACATAAAGGAAAATCAGGGGTTATTTACTGTTTGAGTCGTAAAAAAGTGGAAGAAATTGCCCAAGTTTTACAAGTGAATGGTATTAGCGCTGTTCCATATCACGCAGGATTAGATGCTAAAACACGTGCGAAACATCAAGACATGTTTTTGATGGAAGATGTGGAAGTGGTAGTGGCTACTATCGCTTTTGGTATGGGAATCGATAAGCCTGATGTTCGTTATGTCATTCACCACGATATTCCAAAATCTTTAGAAAGTTATTATCAAGAAACGGGTCGTGCCGGTCGTGATGGTGGTGAAGGTCACTGTTTAGCGTACTATTCATATAAAGATATTGAAAAGTTAGAAAAATTCCTTTCAGGAAAACCCGTTGCGGAACAAGAAATCGGATTTGCTTTGTTACAAGAAGTGGTGGCTTATGCTGAAACTTCTATGTCGCGTCGTAAATTCTTGTTGCATTATTTTGGTGAAGAATTCGACGATGTAAATGGTGAAGGAGCGGATATGGATGACAATGTTCGCAATCCGAAGAAGAAAGTTGAGGCTCAAGACCAAGTGGTTACTTTGTTGAAAGTTGTTCGCGATACCAAGCAATTATTCAAATCAAAAGAAGTGGTTTTAGCTTTAGTGGGTAAAATTAATGCTGTAATAAAAGCTCAAAAAATTGATGCTTTACCTTGTTTTGGAACTGGAAATGCGTTTGATGAGAAATATTGGATGGCGTTAATT
Source organism: Flavobacterium sp. (assembly GCA_019105125.1). Taxonomy (GTDB): domain Bacteria; phylum Bacteroidota; class Bacteroidia; order Flavobacteriales; family Flavobacteriaceae; genus Flavobacterium. The sequence continues at coordinate 521 of JAHRWO010000142.1, read as the reverse complement.
CGACAAGTTTTAGTAGCTGGATTGCTTACGAAAGATATTGAAACGTATGGTGTTTTGAAAATGTCACCAAAAGGAGAAGCTTTTATTAGCAAACCAGAGTCCTTTTTAATGTCTGAAGATCATGAGTATAATGAAGAGGAAGATGAAGCAATTGTAACAGCAGCTAAATCTTCTGGAACTGCCGATGAAGCCCTTATGGTGATGTTGCGTGATTTGCGTAAGAAAGTATCTAAAAAGTTAGGCGTTCCTCCTTTTGTGGTGTTTCAAGATCCTTCTTTAGAAGATATGGCATTGAAATATCCTATATCTATAGATGAGTTAAGTAACGTTCATGGGGTAGGAGAAGGAAAGGCAAAAAAATATGGTAAGGAATTTGTCGATTTGATTGGTCGTTATGTGGAAGATAACGATATTATTCGTCCAGATGATTTAGTAGTGAAATCTACTGGGGCTAATTCTGGATTGAAGTTGTACATTATTCAAAACGTGGACCGAAAATTAGGATTAGATGACATCGCTAA
>JAHRWO010000132.1 GCA_019105125.1 Flavobacterium sp. | reverse complement strand
AATTCCGATATAAAACAAGGTGATATTACTTTCTTTTTCGACAAAGAAGAAAGCAAACACATTGTTAAAGTATTACGTAAAAAAGAAAGTGATAAAATATTTATTACTAATGGATTAGGACATCTATTTGAATCGGAAATTATTTTAGCTTCTGAAAAAAAATGTGAAGTTAAAATCACAAAAGAAACCTTTCAAGAACCTGATAAATTTTACACGCATATTGCCGTTGCTCCAACCAAAATGAACGATCGTTTAGAGTGGTTTTTAGAAAAAGCAACCGAAATTGGCATTCACGAAATCACTCCAATTATTTGTGATCATTCCGAACGAAAAGTGTACAAAATTGATCGAGCGGAAAAAATTATTCAAGCTGCAATGAAACAATCGTTACATTATTATATTCCAAAAATAAATGAACCGATTTCGCTTTCTCAATTTGTAAAATCAACTATCGACGGACAAAAATTCATTGCACATTGTGAAGAAACCGATAAAAAATCGTTTAAAAACGAAGTCAACAAGGAAGAAAAAGTTACTATTTTGATTGGACCAGAAGGTGATTTTTCTACAAAAGAAATCAATTTGGCCATTGAAAATGGATTTATTCCAGTAACTTTGGGAAACACAAGATTGAGAACAGAAACGGCTGCTTTAGTAGCTTGTCATACAATTGCTTTGATAAATGAATAGAATTTTAGTCCTTATAGTATTGATTTGGAATTTGAGTTTTACCCAAGAAATCGCTGTTGCTAAATATTCCGGTGGTGGAGATTGGTACGCGAATCCGACTTCTTTACCTAATTTGGCTAAATTTTGCAATCAAAATATCAATACTAAAATCAATACTAAAATTGCTACAGTTGATGTTGGGAGTTCAGAAATTTTCTCATATCCTTATGTTCATTTAACTGGTCACGGTAATGTAGTTTTCAGTGCAAACGATGTTATCAATCTTAGAAATTATTTAATTTCTGGAGGTTTTTTACATATTGACGATAATTACGGAATGAATGAATACATTCGAAAAGAAATCAAAAAAATATTTCCCGATAATCCACTAACGGAAATTCCTTCAAATCATATTTTATTTCAAGAACCATTTAATTTCCCAAATGGATTACCTAAAATCCATGAACACGACAATCAAAAACCACAAGCCTTTGGAGTCTTTATTGAAGGAAGAATCGTTTTACTTTATACTTACGAGACTGATTTAGGTGATGGTTGGGAAGATTCAGAAGTACATAACAATCCACAAAGAATTCGAGAAATTGCGCTTAAAATGGGAGCAAATATTCTTAACTACGCTTTCAAAAATTAATTAAGTTATTAATTTAACATTTTTTTTACACATCCTATTTTTTTATTTAAAAAAAATATTATTTTTGACTATATTTTTTAAAAAAAATAGTGATAATCAAAAAAAACTAACCAAAACTAACCATTAAATTTATTAATTTATGAAAAAAAATCTGTTATCGATTTTAGCACTTGCATTAGTGCTTTTTTCATGTAGTTCTGATGAAAACGCAATCAGCAATGAAACGTCTAGTGAAGCATTGAGACACAATCACAGAAATTGTGCAAGTCATGAAGTGCATGAAAGACAATTAAAAGAAAACCCTGAATTAGCAATTAAAATGAACGCTATTGAGGAATTCACACAAAATAGATCTAGAGATCTTCAGTATCGTTTAGTGAATGGAAAAATTGTAATTCCTGTAGTGGTAAATGTGTTGTACAGAACAGCTGCTGAAAACATTTCATTGGCTCAAATTCAATCTCAAATCGATGTTTTAAACAGAGATTTTAACGCTTCAAATTCAGATTTTGCAAACATCCCTTCTGTATTCTCAGGAGTTGCTGCTAACGTAGGTATAACCTTTGAATTAGATGCTGTTTACAGAAAATCTACTAAGAAAACATCTTGGGGAACTCGTGATGCAATGAAAAAAAGCAGTCAAGGTGGCTTAAATCCAACATCTCCTTCTACAAAACTTAACTTATGGGTTTGTACTATTGGTGGAGGAATCTTAGGATATGCACAATTCCCAGGAGGTTCTTTAGCAACTGATGGTGTTGTAGTAGATTCAAGATATTTCGGTACTGTAGGAACAGCTACTGCTCCTTACAATTTAGGAAGAACTGCAACTCACGAAGTAGGACATTGGCTAAATTTAAGACACATTTGGGGTGATGCTACTTGTGGAAGCGATTTAGTAAGCGACACTCCTACTCATAACACAGCAAACTATGGAATTCCATCGTTCCCACATTATTCAACTTGTACAGGAAATCCAATCGAAATGACAATGAATTTTATGGATTATACTGATGATGCAGGTATGTACATGTTTTCAAACGGACAAAAAGCAAGAATGCTAGCGTTATTTGCCGCTGGAGGTGCTAGAAATTCATTTGCTCAACCTTAATTAAAATTCGATTTAAACTAATATTAAAAACTCATCAAAATTTGGTGAGTTTTTTTTATTTTAGCAAAAAATCACATCCATGACTTCAAAAGAATTATCTAGTGGAATTGTCAGAGCAACCTTAATTCTAACAGCAATAATACTTGCCTTACTTTTTCTGTACAAAATTTCTACTGTAATAATCTATTGTCTTATTTCTGTTGTCTTTACTCTTTTACTCAATCCATTGGTACTGTTTTTAAAAAGAAAATTGAAATTTAAGAATACTCTAGCGGTTGTTGTTTCCATGACTTTTGTAATTTTATTATTAATTGGAATAGGATTTCTATTTATTCCCTTGTTAATCTCCCAAGGAGAAAATTTATCTTTACTTGATATACATTCTTTAGAACAAAACTATAATCGCCTACTAAGCAACGTTATAAACTATCTAGAAAGTTACAACATTGACGTAGAAAAAGTATTCAAAAGCACCAATTTAACTTCTTTTTCTAACTTCGAATTTATTCCCAATTTCTTGAATACGATTGTAAATACTATCGGAAATATCGGAATGGGATTTGCATCTGTTTTGTTTATTTCATTTTTCTTATTAAAGGAAAGGGCTTCATTTTTTAATGCATTTAGAAATGTTTTACCTCTAAATCAAAAGGAGAAAATTTTAAATTCTGTGAATAAAATCAATGAAATGCTTTCCAAATATTTTTTAGGGCTGTTATTGCAACTATTTATTATTTTAGTACTATATTCTTTAGTCTTCTTTATTTTTGGAGTTCAAAACGCATTGATAATCGCCCTTTTATGTGCAGTACTTAACATCGTGCCTTACATTGGACCTATTATAGCAACATGTATCGCCGGACTTTTGATAATGATCAGCAGCATTGGTACAGGAGTTGATTTTGCAACCGAAACAGTACCCACTACAATTTACGTTTTAATAGGAATGCTAATAATTCAAGTAATCGATAACAATATCAGTGCACCCTTAATTTTTTCAAAAAGCACAAATTCACATCCACTAGAAATTTTTCTTGTTGTCTTAATAGCTGGAATCTTATCTGGTATTACTGGAATGATTATCGCAGTTCCCTTTTATACTTGTCTTAAAGTTATTGGAAAAGAATTTTTACCCGAAAATAAAGTCATAAAAGCCCTTACTAAAAACTTATAGTTTGAATCTAAAATCTATTTTACAGACTGAAATACAAAATTTTATCAATCAAAATTTGGATTCGGATATTTCAAAATTAGCTTTGAAGAAAAATCCTTTTCCACGTATCAACTACTCAATATTGATTAATCAAATTATTGCAAAAAAGAAAGCAAAAGAAAAACTTCCAACTTGGTTTTCTAATGAAAATATCGTTTATCCTGATAAAATTTCTATTGAGCAAACTTCTTCAGAAACTACAGCTAAATATAAGGCATCTTTAGTTTCAGGAGAAAAAATGATTGATTGTACAGGAGGATTTGGCATTGACGATTACTATTTTTCAAAACAATTCAAAAAAGTGATTCATTGCGAATTAAATGCCGATTTATCTCAAATCGTAACACATAATTTTGAAGTTTTAAAAGCAACAAATATTGAATGTTATCGAGGTGATAGCACAGAAATTTTAAAACAATTGCATGAGAAATTCGATTGCATTTACATCGATCCTTCTAGAAGAAATCATGCAAAAGGAAAAGTCTTTATGTTAGCGGATTGTTTACCAAACGTAGTTGATTTACAAGATTTTTATTACCAATTTACCGACACGATTTTAATCAAAACCGCTCCTATTTTAGACCTTCATTCAGGTTCATTGGAATTGAAAAATGTGGCTGAAATTCACATTGTGGCAGTGGAAAACGAAGTAAAAGAATTGCTCTGGAAAATTGATAAAAATTTCAATAAATCATCTGAAATTATCGCAGTAAATTTAGAAAAAGAAAAACAAACGATTACTAAAATTGAAAGTTCAAAAGCGTATTTTGCTTCGTACAGTTTGCCAAAAAAATATCTGTACGAACCCAATGCTTCTCTAATGAAATCTGGAGGATTTGAAGCCGTTTCCGAGTTATTTGCTATTGAAAAATTGCACCAACATTCACACTTATATACTTCGCATGAATTTATTGATTTTCCTGGAAGAAAATTTCAAATTGATGCAATTGTTCCATTTCAGAAAAAAGAAATTTCGCAACATATTCAAGGTAAAAAAATGAATGTTTCTACGCGAAATTTTCCCATAAAACCTGAAGAAATCAAGAAAAAATTCAAAATTACTGACGGTGGAACAATTTTTGCCTTTTTCACTACAAATATGAATAATGAAAAAATAATTTTACTTTGTACCAAAATATAAATATCATGAAAAAAATTCTAGCCTTATTTTTATTGTTAACCGTATACACTAATGCTCAAACAAAGGATTGTGTTTACGATATGCAAGAAAAAACCGATTCTACATCGCTAAAAGCCTTACCTCAAAAGTTAATGAACGAAAAAATTTTTGGAAATAACAAGGAATTTATATTTTTTAGTCTAATCAACAATAATGGGGTACCTTTACTTAGTTTTCAACAACTCCAAAAAAACAACGATTTCATACCTACAAGTTGTTTGTCTAAAAGTTCAAAAATTGTACTGCAATTAATGAACGGTAAAATTGTAACACTACTTCATGCCTATGATGATATTTGTAGTGAATTAAACTATAATTCAGATGAAAAAAGTAACATACGAATTTTAACTACGTATTTTTATTTTTCAAAATTCAATTATGAAGAATTAAAAAATAGTCCAGTAAGTTTAATGCGTATTCAGTTTTCGGGAGAGACTAAGGATTATGTGATGAAAAACGAATTAATTTCAGAGACTTTAGCAACTA
>JAHRWO010000121.1 GCA_019105125.1 Flavobacterium sp. | reverse complement strand
GATCGTGTTTTTTCAGTAACATTTGATTTGAAAAAACCAATTGCAACTCCTGATGCTCCGTGGGGATGGGAAGACTAACAAACTATAAAGATCAAATTAACATTTGGTCTTTTTTTTTAGCTTTAAATTAAGAAAATTGATTTTGAAAAAAAGTATTTTTAAAACATGAAAAATATCACGGTTTTAATAATAGAAGATGACAATGCCTTCAACAATATGTTAGCTCAATTCTTGAAGCGAAATCAATATGAAGTACATCAAGCCTATTCAGCCAAAGAAGGAAATCTATTACTAGAAAAAGAACATGTTGACCTTATTATTTCTGATTTACGCCTTCCAGACAAAGACGGAATTGCTTTTTTAAAAGAGCTAAGATTATCTGAAAACAGTATTCCTTTTATTTTAATGACCGCTTATGCAGATGTTCAAACCGCTGTAAAGGCCATGAAGATGGGAGCTGCTGATTATATCTCAAAACCTTTTGTACCAGAAGAAGTGCTTTTAGTTTTAAACAAAATTACTACTAAGAAAGAAGAAAATTCACCCATCAGCACTACAAAAAAAAACAAGAAAATAACTTTAGAACCGAATTATCATTGGGGTAAAAGTATCGCTTCGCTACAACTAAAAAAACATATTGAACTAGTTGCACCGACGCCTTTAACATTATTAATTACCGGTGAAAGCGGAACAGGAAAAGAAGTAATTGCAAAAACGATTCATGAAAATAGCGATAGAAAAAACGGTCCTTTTATAGCAGTAGATTGTGGTGCTATTCCAAAAGATATTGCAGGAAGTGAATTTTTTGGCCATGTTAAAGGTTCGTTTACCGGAGCAATCAGTGATAAAATAGGATGTTTTGAAGCAGCAAACGGAGGCACGTTATTTTTAGACGAAGTTGGCAATCTTGCATATGAAAATCAAATATTGTTATTAAGAGCTATCCAAGAGAGAAAAATCAAAAGAATTGGAAGCAACAAAGAGATATCGATTGATGTTCGTATTATTTCGGCCACTAATGAAGATCTCAAAAAAGCAATTCAAGATGGTAATTTTAGGGAAGATTTATATCATCGCTTGAATGAATTCTCAATAACTTCTCCGGCTTTAAGAGACAGAAAAGAGGATATCGAGGGTTTTGCTATGCTGTTCCTAAAAAATGCTTCAGAACAACTTCATAAAGATGTTCAAAGCTTAAGTCCGGAAGTGATGATTGCATTCTTAAAATACCCTTGGCCTGGTAATCTAAGAGAAATGCAAAACATAGTTAAAAGAGCAACTTTGTTAAACACCACGAATGTGCTCGAAATTGAAAGCTTACCGATTGAATTTGCAAACACGAATCAATCTACGACAAATCTTAAAGACGAGGCTGAAAAAACAGCTATTTTAGATGCTCTTCACTTAGCAAAAGGAAATAAGAGTAGAGCAGCTGAATTATTAGGAATGTCGAGAAAAACGCTTTATAATAAAATCAATCAGTTTGAATTAGAAGATTGATTTTTTCTTCAAAGTCGCTCAAAAGTAATTCTAAATTTTGAAGCTCAAGACTAATTTCTCCCATTGATTGAATAGATTGAATCTTTGTTTCAACCTCTTTCAACAATGCCAATAATTCATTACTTTCAAACTGACTAACCATGGTTTGCATTTTGTGAACTATTGCCTTGATTTTCTCTTGGTCAAAATTTTCAATGGCCTTTTGTAGCGATGAACGATCTTTTTTAAAATCGATATAATAATTTTTTAAAAAAGCGTTAATAATGATTTTTTCATCTCCTAGAAACTTTGTAATAAATTCAGGCAAAGCAGTTTCTTCAGTAGTAGATTCTCTAAGATCTTGTTTGGAAAGCTCAGAAATGATACCCAACAATTGGGATATACTGTAAGGTTTTTCAATAAAGTAATCAAAACGATGGTGACTTAAAAAATCTCGGTACTGTAAAATGGTTCCGCTAATTGCAATAATTGGTGTTTCGCTATAAGCGTGTCGCTTTCTAGTTTCATTTAAAAAAGTAAAACCGTTCATTTTGGGCATTTGAATATCGGTAATTAATAGCGAAACTTTATGTTTATCCATAAATTTTAGTGCTTCATTTCCGTCGGTAAAAACATGAATGTTTTTGAAATATGGACTTAATAATGCTTTTGTAAGCGATAACTGACTAGAATCATCATCTAATAAAAGACAACTATCTAAATCGATAGTTTTAGCGACCATAATTTTTGAACTTGACTTTAAAGTTAAAAAAATAGTAAAAACCGATCCTTTATTTAGTTCACTTTCTAAGAGTATCTTTCCGTCTAACAATTGAATTAAACGATTGCAAATTGATAAGCCCAAACCTGTTCCTCCATACTGATTTTCAATTTGACTATGAGCTTGAGTAAAAGGTTTAAAAACTTTATCTATTGCACTTTTCGAAATACCAATTCCAGTATCTTTGATGGCAATTTTTAGCTCGTTATTGGTGAGTTGTGTTTCAATAGTTACACTACCGTTTTGGGTAAATTTAAAAGCATTTCCAATTAAATTATATAGAATTTGACGCAGTTTATTATAATCACCATAAAACTGAAATCCTTCTGTAGCCTGAATTTTATAAACTAAATCGATAGGTTTTTCTTGATGCAAATCGGCTATATTTTGTGCCGTTTCCTCTAGCAATTCATTAATTTCAAAAGTCGTTTCTATTATGGAAACTTTTCCTTTTTCCATCCTCACATAATCTAACAAACCCGAAACCAGTTGTTCAATATAATGAGTTGCCGATTTCATTTTAACAAGCGAATTTCGATTTTCTACCTGAACTTCAGATGCTAAGAGTTGGTCGCTATAGCCCAATAACGATTGAAGTGGAGTTTTAATATCATGACTCACAGTTGCCATCAATTGTTCTCTCGATTCTAATAATTGTTCTGTTTTTTGTTTCTCAATCTCGAGCTGTTGACGGTAAGTTTTGTTTTTAAAAAAGTCGAAAGACAACAAGAAAAAGAAAAATAAAACCACTACAATACAAGCAATTGCAGATTTTTGAATCAAGTCTAAAGTTTGTCTTTGATTTTCACTTTTTATCGCTGCAAGATTAGCTTCCTCTTTTTCTGCTGAACTTCTCAGAAGCATAATTACGTCGGATAATTTTTGAGTAATTCTAAGTTCGTTTTGAAGCAACTCAACTTCTTTATTTTTAATGAGCAAAGAGCGCTGGTTGTTTTGTTTTTGTGCTTCTTCTAATATTTTCTTAGACACAGTTAAAAGGGAATCAATTTCGTTTTCAGAAATAGTATTTGTGGCGTCTTTTGGAACATTTTTGTTTAAGTAATTGATATAATCTTCAGCAACTCTACGCTCGTAAGAGGAAAGTTTTTCGGGATTTTGAATAAATTTCTCTAGCGTTAATTTTCCTTTTACGTCTTCTAAATTTTTAATTTTTTGAAGTACATTATTAATTGGAGATTTTTCGGGATTTTGCTGAAGTTTTCTTAAATTCAGGATGTTTTGCTCTTTATCTTTTAAGTAATACTTCAGGGTGTCTAAAAGAGTTTCTTCGGTTATGACATTTTCTTTTTTAAGAAATTCAATTTTTGAAATTACAGAAGCATTTTTAGCTAGAAATAAACGTTTTGATGCTTCATCATTTTTTTGAATTGCCGCCTGCGCATAATTATCTGATTCATACAAATCACGAATTAACTCTGTATAAACCAATTGTTTTTTGTTTGTCCTTTCAACTAAAATTTGACTGCTTAAGTTGGCTTGTTGCTGAAACAAAACCCAAACTGCCGCAGCCATTAGTGCCAACAATAGCAAATAACTAATTAATAATTTTAACGAAGTATATTTGGAAAACTGAGCCATTTCATAAAATTAGAAAAAGCATTTCTAAAAAACCTGCATTTTAACGGTTTATTATTATTTCACCGTAATCTCATCAATAAAAATAAACGCATCACCACCAAAACCTTGATGCCAATCGGGTAATTTACCGAAGTTTTTAGCGATTACTTTTACGTAACGTGCTGTTTTCTTCTTGTCTAAAAGAACTCCAAATTCTCTAGTAAATGAATTTTCATCTTTTGGATCAATTTCACTGTATTTTGCAATATCAAGACTTCCAACAGAAGTAAAATTGACATAATCTGTTGAAATAAAAAACTCCAAATAAGTAGGCATCAAAATCCAAGAACGACTATCTTGTAGAAAATTTGCCTTAAACGAATATAACTCTTTTACTTCTTTTAAATCCACCACTGCTTCAAAATCCTGACTTTGATAGCCTTGCCAATCGCCTTTTCTCCAGTTTTCTGTTCCCAAAATACCATCCAACAACCCTTCTGGACCACCCGCATGATACTGCGGATTATAAACCGATTTGATATTGATGCTGTAATTGTTTGGTTTTTTGAAGAAGGTTGCTGAGATTGTGTTGCTTTTTCCTTCATTTGTTTTCACATAAGCTTCAACAGTTGAAGTTTGCGATATTTCAAAAGCTTTTGTGTATTTAACGAACATTTTCTTTGCCAAATGGTCATCTTTATCATGTATCATAAAATAAATTTCATCATTTGAATTTTGAGATTTCAATTCAATCTTCAAATTATCTTTAAAAGCTTTGCTTTCTGCTTGAATTACAGGAACTGGAATGATTAATTGACACTCTACTTTATCTATAGTTTCCATACCAAATTGTGGCAAAATACCTTTAGCATTTGGTAAGTGAAGATAATTTGGTTTATTGCCATCAATACTAACTTTCGCGTCTAAGTAAGGTTCATTAATATCCCATATCGGCTGGCCAGGGGTTACCGAATAAATCCCCATCGAACTCAACACATACCAAGCGCTCATTTGACCACAATCTTCGTTTCCAATTAACCCATCTGGTGTATTAGTGTAGAAATTATCTAAAATATACTTGACTTTTTCATTCGTTTTTTCTGGTTTTCCCACATAATTGTACAAATATGCCATGTGGTGACTTGGTTCGTTTCCGTGTGCGTATTGCCCTATTAAACCCGTAACATCGACTTGTTCTCTTCCTGTAGTTTTGCTTTCGCTGTTGAACATTTCGTCTAATTTAGCTTCAAATTTTTCAGGGCCACCATAAGCTTCAATCATGCCTTCAATATCTTGTGGCACGAAAAACGAGTATTGCCACGAATTACCTTCGGTAAAATTATTATTTACCTCGCGAGGATCAAAAGGTTTGTCCCAACCGCCATTTTTCTTTGGACGCATAAAACCAGTTTCCCAATCGAAAATATTTTTCCAATTTTGAGAGCGTTTCATGAAATATTGATAATCTTCTTGCTTGTTTAAAATTTGTGCCATTTGTGCAATACACCAATCGTCATAAGCATATTCTAAGGTTTTGGAAACGCTTTCGTGTTCGTCATCAATCGAAATGAAACCATTTTTCTTGTAGGCATCCAAACCTAAAACATCACGCATAGCTGAAGCTTTACTGGCTTCAAAGGCTTTTTCGTAATCAAAACCTTTTATTCCTTTTACCATCGCATCGGCAATTACAGAAACGGAATGATAACCAATCATACAGTCGGTTTCGTTAGATGCTAATTCCCAAACCGGTAATCTTCCGCCTTGTTCATATTGTTTGATAAAGGTGTTGATGTAATCAGCTGTACGTTTTTTATCAATCAAAGTATACAACGGATGCGCGCCTCTAAACGTGTCCCAAAGCGAAAAAACCGTGTAGTAATCAAATCCTTCTGCAACATGAATTTTATTGTCTCTACCACGGTATTTTCCGTCTAAATCTTGCGCGATATTAGGTTGCATCATGGTGTGATACAAAGCTGTGTAGAAAATTGTTAACTTGTCTTTATCATTGGAAGTAACTTCAATTTTTGATAATTCTTTGTTCCAAAGCGCAATAGCAGCTTTATGTACTTTATTGAAATCCCAATGTTTGATTTCGGAACTGTTTAATAAAGTTCCCGAATAATTCGTGAAAGATAAAGTTACTTTAACTTTTATTTTTTCACCAACCTTAACTTTTTTAGAATAACTTACAGCTACTTTATTCCCAAAAAGCTGAAATTCTCCATCATTAAATTCAGAGTTAAATGCACTTATTTTCATAGGTTTATCAAACTCAATTCGGGCATACACATATTGGTCGCGTGCCCAAGCTTCACTTCGTCGTAATACTTCCCAAGTTCTATCATTAACATATCTAATATGACCCTCCAATAACTTATCGCGATGATTTAAATCGAGAATAATATTCGCTTGTCCTGCTTCATTAAACGTATATTCATGAAAACCTACGCGGGTTGAAGTGGTTAAACGCACATCGATGTTGTGTTTGTCTAATTTCACGGAGTAAAATCCAGCGGAAGCTTTTTCATTGGCATGCGAAAAAGTAGAAGAGTACACTTTATTGTCAAACGAAGGTTCGCCCATTGTAGGCATCAACATGATATCTCCATAATCGGAAACACCGGTTCCATTCAAATGCGTGTGCGAAAATCCGTAAATCAAATTATCGGAATAATGATAACCACTGCAGCCATCCCAACTGCCATCAATACGCGTATCGGGAGACAATTGCACCATTCCGTAAGGTACGGTAGCGCCAGGAAAAGTATGTCCGTGACCGCCAGTTCCAATAAATGGGTTGACGTGTTTGGCGTAGTCTTGTGCTTGGGAAATAGTAGTAGTTAAAAAGGTTAAAGCAATAAGAAATGGTTTCATGTTGTGGTGTTGAAAAAATTTCTTAAAGGTAAAAATATTTTCTTTTTTTACGTCTGATAACTCAGATTTTATGGATTATCGAAAAGATAAAAATTAAAACCGCAGATTCGTAGATTTAGTATTTAATCTGCGAATCTGCGGTAATCTTTTTAAAATCTAATTCGCAAAAACGCCTCTTTTGTTGATAATTGGTAAATTAGCAGTAGCTTTTTCGTTGATGGTGTTTACACGGAACACGAAGGTTTTATCATATAATTGTCCTTTTGCGAAATACGACAACATGAATTCGTTGTTCAATTGTAAAACATTATTTTCTAACAATTCAACTTTAACAGCAGTTCTTGGTTCTACTTTGGCAAACGCATGACGGAATGTTCCTGTTTTGCGTTCTTCTCCATTGATTAAACCATATGCACGAGAAACTACCATAGCCATTTCCAATAAATTATCGGTATCGTTTACTAAGTAAGCATACCAAGAATTCTCCATGAAATCGTCGTTCCATTCTTGAAAAGCTACAATGTGAACGCCTTCTACTTTTGGGATGATAATGTCTTTTTTCATATTTTGAAGAATCCTGACAGGTTTCGAAAACTTATCAGGATTTTAAATTATATACTCGATTTGAATTGCTCTAAGAAGCGAACGTCATTTTCGTAAAACATACGGATATCACCAATTTGATACAACAACATCGCAATACGCTCCACTCCCATACCGAAAGCAAAACCTGTATGCTCGTCTGGGTTGATGCCGCAGTTTTTCAATACATTAGGGTCAACCATTCCACAACCACCAATTTCTAACCAACCGGTTCCTTTGGTAATTCTGTAATCCGTTTCGGTTTTTAAACCCCAATAAATATCGATTTCAGCACTTGGTTCTGTAAATGGAAAATACGACGGACGCAAACGAATTTTCGATTTTCCGAACATTTCTTTCGTGAAATACAACAACGTCTGTTTTAAATCGGCAAACGAAACGTCTTTATCAATATACAAACCTTCCACTTGATGGAAAATACAGTGTGAACGCGAAGAAACAGCCTCGTTACGGAAAACTCTTCCTGGAGAAATCGTACGAATTGGCGGTTTGTTATTTTCCATATAACGCACTTGCACCGATGAAGTGTGTGTACGCAATAAAACATCAGGATTGGTTTGAATGAAAAACGTATCCTGCATATCTCTTGCAGGATGGTATTCTGGTAAATTTAGTGCGGTAAAATTGTGCCAATCGTCTTCAATTTCTGGACCTTCTGACACGTTAAAACCAATGGTTGAAAAAATATCAATCATTTGGTTTTTTACAATAGAAATTGGATGGCGCGAACCAATGTTCATCGCTTCTCCCGGACGTGTTGTATCACCGTAAATTCCTTTTGCTTCTTCTTTATTTTCTAAAGCGTCTTGAATGGTTTTTACCTTTTCTTCTGCCGAAGTTT
>JAHRWO010000114.1 GCA_019105125.1 Flavobacterium sp. | reverse complement strand
GTAGATAAAAGTCATCAAGTAGTAGCCATTGGAGCCAAAAAAGGAATGGCGTTTGATATTCCTATCGAAACCGAAAAATTAGATTTTCATGCGGTTGATACCGTAACTTTGTATCTCAACCCAAAAGCACAAGTTGAATATTACGATTACATTCTTTCGTTAAAACCAAGACGCGTTATTTTTAATCCAGGAACCGAAAATCCGGATTTTTATAAAATATTGGAAGCAAACAATATTCAATATGAAGTAGCGTGTACTTTGGTATTATTGGCAACCAATCAATATTAAAATTTAGTTTTACTTGTTGCGGGTTTGCTAATTAACAACAAGCCAACAAAAGTGATAATGCCGTTTACGATAATTAATTCGTTGTCAATTACGTAATCTCCGAAAAGTGCTACCGAATTTTTGACCAACAAAAAGCAAATCAATGGAGAAATAACACAGATAATGGGAACTAATTTATCGTGAACGGTTTTTGATTTCATAAATAATCCAAAAGCATACAATCCTAAAAGTGGTCCATAAGTGTAACTTGCTACTTTAAAAATCATAGTTACTACAGATTTATCATTTAATGAATTGAAAATGATAATCACCAAAAACATTAATAATGAAAACCCAATATGAACAAAATGACGCGTTCTAACAGCATTGGGTTTATTTTGGTTTTCCGCTTTATCCATTCCCAAGAAATCTACACAAAAAGAAGTGGTTAAAGCGGTTAAAGCAGAATCCGTTGTAGCAAAAGTAGCAGCTGTTAATCCTAGTAAGAAAACCACTGCCGGAATAATATTCAAGTGATTAAAAGCAATTTCTGGGAAAAGTAAATCGGTACGTTTTACACCATCAACCATAGGAACTGAAATGCCATTTTTCTCTGCATACAAGTAAAGCAAAGCTCCAACACTCAAGAAGAATATGTTAATCACCACAAAAATTCCGGTGAAAGTGAACATGTTTTTTTGGGCTTCGCCAATGTTAGCGCAACTTAAATTCTTTTGCATCAAATCTTGGTCTAATCCAACCATAGCAATGGTTACGAAGATGCCGCCTAAAATTTGTTTCACAACATAATTACCTTTTAGATAATCTTCATAGAAAAATACTTTAGAATAATTACTGTTTTTAACCGTTTCAAAAGCATCAAGAAATCCTAAATCTAAACTGTTACAAATAAAAATGATCGTCAAAAAAACAGAAGAAACTAAGAAAAATGTTTGTAAAGTATCGGTAATAATGATGGTTTTTAAGCCGCCTCGATAGGTGTAAGCAAAAATCAACGCCAACGAAATTAAAACTGTAACGGCAAACGGAACTTCAAAATCATCAAAAACAAAACGTTGCAATACAATCACAACCAAATACAATCGAAATGCAGAACCAATAGTTCTACTAATCAAGAAAATAGTAGCAGCAGTTTTGTAACTCACAACACCTAATCGTTGTTCGATATAACTATAAATCGATGTCAAGTTCATGCGGTAATAAAGCGGAAGCAAAACGGTCGCTATGATGATAAAACCAATCGCATTTCCTAATACAAACTGAAAATATTTAAACTGTAAATCAGGATTTCCTACTTCGCCAGGAACGGAGATAAAAGTCACACCAGAAAGTGCGGTTCCAATCATTCCAAAAGCTACCAAATACCATTTTGCATTTTTATTAGCCTTGAAAAAAGCATCATTACTGCTGTCTTTTTTACTAACAAAATTGGAAATTAGAATCAGAATTCCGAAATAGATAATGATAATGGCTAAAATAGTTCCTGAAGTCATATATTGGTTTTTAGTTGTGCTAAAATAGAAATAAAAGAGAATATGGAGTATAGAAAATAGAAAAAAGACAGAATGAAAAATTTTATTTTTCTATTTACTGCAGTCTATTTTCTTTTTTCAAAATTGACTACTTTTGCTAAATGGAATTACCATCAAAATTACTTGAAAACGCGGTTAACGAAATGGCTCAATTACCTGGAATTGGTAAAAGAACGGCATTACGTTTGGTATTACATTTGTTAAAACAACCTTCGGAACAAACGGAAATTTTATCTTCAGCTTTAACAGCTATGCGAAATGATATTCAATATTGCAAAGAATGTCATACGATTGCAGATGATGAAATATGTGGTATTTGTTCGAATTCATCTCGAGATAAATCGGTGATATGTGTAGTGGAAGATGTTCGTGATGTTATGGCACTTGAAAACACAGGAATGTTCAAAGGAGTATATCATGTTTTAGGTGGTAAAATTTCTCCGATTGAAGGAGTAGGGCCAAGTCAGTTAAAAATTACATCATTGGTTGAAAAAGTAAAAACGGGAAATATTTCTGAAATTATATTTGCGTTAAGTTCCACTATGGAAGGCGATACAACCAATTTTTATATTTACAAACAAATCAAAGAATTCGAAATTAAAACATCAACAATAGCTAGAGGAATTGCGGTTGGTGATGACTTAGAATATGCTGATGAAGTTACTTTGGGTAGAAGTTTATTGAATCGAATACCTTTTGAAACCTCTATAAAACCTTATTGATAAAATTTTAATCAAAAACAAGTTCAATACTTCATTATTTTAATTGTAAAAA
>JAHRWO010000402.1 GCA_019105125.1 Flavobacterium sp. | reverse complement strand
ATTATGAACTTCATTACTAATCCAGATCCAATGATTGACAAAGATCCAGAAGTACAAGCGCAATTGGAAATTTGTTTGGTTCGTATGCCTAATCAAGGTATTTCAGATGAAGAAGCTAGAGGAATTCTAGAGTACATGCGTAAAAATGACGGAGTGAAATAAACGTAAAAGGGTATTGTGTTAAGTGAAAGTAATACGATACCTTAATTTAACTACATATATCATGAAAAATAAATTTGTACAGGCAATTTTAGTAATTGCCCTAGGAAGTGCTTTGGTGACTTCCTGTAAACCAAAAAGCTCAGGAGACGCTGTAAGCGGCGATGCTGCTGAGAAAGCGGAGGTTGCACCAGGACAATACGATGAGTTTTACAATTTCGTTTCAGGTGGTTTTAGTGGACAATTAAGTGTTTACGGATTACCAAGTGGACGTTTATTCAGGGTTATTCCAGTATTTTCAGTTGACCCAGAAAAAGGTTGGGGATACAGTGAAGAAACAAAACCAATGTTAAATACTTCTCACGGATTTGTGCCTTGGGACGATTTACATCACACTGAAATGTCTCAAACTAACGGTGAAGTTGACGGTCGTTGGGTTTTTGGGAATGCTAATAATACCCCGCGTATTGCTAGAATTGATTTAAAAACATTCAAAACGGCTGAAATTATTGAACTTCCAAACAGTGGAGGTAATCACTCTTCTCCATTCATTACAGAAAATACAGAATATGTAGTAGCGGGTACTCGTTTTAGTGTTCCTGCCGATTATTCTAATGGAGACGTTCCAATTAACACTTATAAAGAAAATTACAAAGGACACATCAGTTTTGTAAGTGTGGATAAAAAATCGGGAGAAATGGATTTGGCTTTCCAAATTGTAACTCCAGGTGTAAACTTTGACCTTTCGCATGCTGGGAAAGGAAAATCTCACGGATGGTTCTTCTTCTCTTGCTACAACACAGAACAAGCTAATACATTGTTAGAAGTAAATGCTTCTCAAAAAGATAAAGACTTTATCATGGCAGTGAACTGGAAAAAAGCAGAAGAATACATCAAAGCTGGAAAAGGTAAAAAACAAAAAGTGAAATATGCACACAACACTTGGGATGAGCATACACACTCTGCAAAATCTGTTATGAAAGATGAAGTATTGGTTTTAGATGCTTCTGAACTAAAAGATATTTGTTACATGATTCCTTGTCCAAAGTCACCTCACGGATGTGACGTTGACCCAACTGGTGAATTCATTGTAGGTTCTGGTAAATTGGCAGCTTTAATTCCTGTGTTTAGTTTCGATAAAATGCAAGCAGCTATTAAAGGTAAAAAATACGAAGGTGACTATGGTGGAATTCCAGTTATTAAATATGAAGAAGCTTTACATGGTGAAGTTCAAAAACCTGGTTTAGGGCCATTACATACCGAATTCGATGGAAAAGGAAATGCATATACTACATTCTTCGTTTCTTCTGAAGTAGTGAAATGGGATATCAAAACGTTAAAAGTATTAGACCGCGTTGCAACTTATTACTCAGTAGGTCACTTATGTATTCCTGGTGGAGATAGTAAAAAACCATTTGGAAAATACTTAGTTGCTTACAACAAAATTACAAAAGACCGTTATTTACCAACAGGTCCAGAGTTAGCACAATCAGCACAAATATTTGATATTAGTGGCGATAAAATGAAACTAATTTTAGATTTTCCAACTATTGGTGAGCCTCACTACGCGCAAGCAGCTCCGGCTGATTTAATTCGAAACAATGGACAGTTGAAATTCTACAAATTAGATGATAACAAACATCCATATGCTGCAAAAGGTGAAAAAGAAGCCAAAGTGGTTAGAGAAGGAAACAAAGTGCATGTTTACATGACATCTATTCGATCTCACTTTGCTCCTGATAACATTGAAGGTGTTTTCTTAGGTGATGAAGTATATTTCCACGTAACTAACTTAGAACAAGATTGGGATGTACCACACGGATTCGCTATCAAAGGTGCTAACAATGGTGAATTGTTAATCATGCCTGGAGAAACTACAACATTAAAATGGGTTCCAGACAGAGTTGGAACTTTCCCATTCTACTGTACCGACTTCTGTAGTGCATTACACCAAGAAATGCAAGGATACATTAGAGTATCTCCAAAAGGTTCAAATGTTCCATTACAATTTAGTTTAGGAACAAACGTACCAGCAACAAAATAAATTTTTAACAAAAGGGGCAAAGTAACTTTTGTCCCTTTTTTAAACTCAATTGTATGGAAACTACAAAACTTGCTTTAGTTTCAAAAATCCTTTTATTTATCATCGCAGGATTGTTTATAGGTTCTTTATTTGTGCCTATGTGGCAAATCGATTTAGATGCACCTCAGTATCCTGAAGGTTTGGTATTGAAATTACATGCTAATAAAATTGGTGGTGATGTAGAAATCATAAATGGTTTAAATCACTACATCGGAATGGCAACTTTACATACCGAGAATTTTATCGAATTTAAAATTTTGCCTTACATTATGGGTGCTTTCGCTTTGATTTCTTTAGCTTTAATTTTTATCAATAACAGAAAATTCGTATTAGCATTTTTCGGAACCTTTATACTTTTCGTTATCTTAGCAGGAGTAGATTTTTACCGCTGGAATTACGAATACGGACACAATTTAGATCCAAATGCAGCTATTAAAGTGCCTGGAATGGCCTATCAACCACCATTAATTGGATACAAACAACTATTGAATTTTGGAGCGTATTCGATTCCAGATATCGGAGGATGGATGTTAATTGGTGCAGGTCTAATGCTGTTTTACATTGTATTTAAAGAATTCAACTTATTCAAAAGAAAACAAACTATTTAGTTATGAAAAAGATTGTACTTTTATTTTCGTCGCTTTTTATGATTTCGTGTGTTTCAAACGAACCAAATCCTATTAAACTTAATGTAGATACTTGCGAATTTTGCAAAATGACCATTTCAAACGGAAAATTTGGAGCCGAATTATTAACCAAAAAAGGACGCTACTACAAGTTTGATGATTTGTCTTGTATGTTGTTATACGCAAAAGAAAATGCGAATGTACAAGTACAATCTTTCTTTGTAAACAATTATGCAAAAGACAATACTTTAATTCCAGCCGAGCAAAGTTTTTACTTGCGTGGAGGTTCTATAAATTCTCCTATGCGAGGCAATTTTGCAGCATTTGCATCTGATAAAGACCAAGACAATTTTCAAAAACAACTTAATGCCAAAACATTAACTTGGGAACAAGTTTTCACAATGTATTAATGAAAAAAATTAGTTTCATAGTATTCCTATTGTTTTTTTCAATTGGGAAAGCGACCACTATTAAAGTAGGTGCCAACTTTCCAGTGAAGAAAATCAAGCAAGCCCTTGCATTAGCAAAAGATGGTGATACTGTTCTAGTATATTCGGGCATTTATAAAGAGGGAACGATTTTAATCAATAAAAAGATTTACTTTATTGGTAAGAACTTCCCTGTTTTAGATGGTCAGAATAAAAAAGAAGTGTTGTCCATCAACGCCAATGATGTAGTGGTAAAAGGATTTAAAGTTATAAATTCAGGTCACGCTGCTTTAAATGATCCTTGTGGAATTCGTGTTTATGATAAAAATAATGTCACAATTCAAGGGAACATTCTCGATAACAATTTCTTTGGGATTTACCTTCAAAACAGTACAAATTGTATCGTTAAGAATAACGTAATTAAAGCTTACGGTAAAGCCGAACAGTTAATCGGAAACGGAATTCACTGTTGGAAAAGTAATAATTTACAAATCATCGGAAATAAAATCACAGGTCATCGTGACGGCATTTATTTTGAATTCGTTACCCAATCGGTTATTTGGAGAAACATTGCGAACAATAACGTTCGTTACGGATTGCATTTTATGTTTTCTAATGATGATGCTTACATAACCAATGTTTTCAAGAACAATGGAGCAGGAGTAGCCGTAATGTTTACTAAAAACGTGAAAATGTTTAATAATTATTTTGAGGAAAATTGGGGCGATTCGGCTTACGGATTGTTACTAAAAGAAATCTCCGATAGTTACATTTTTAATAATCGTTTTGCTCGAAATACCTCGGGAATTTACATGGAAGGAACGTCTCGAATCAAAGTTGAAAAAAA
>JAHRWO010000357.1 GCA_019105125.1 Flavobacterium sp. | reverse complement strand
TTTATAAATTGATAAACAGTAAAAACGAAGTTTTTGAAACTGGGAAATGGATTAAAAAAGACAGATAATAATTTGAAATTCACTATTAATTTTAACCTTAGTTTTTGGAAAATAAAAGCCTGTCACCAATAAATAAGACTTCATTTGGCACACAGTGCCCATCCCTTTCCTATGGGTTAGATGGTTTTGGGGCAGCAGGCTTTCTCGCTCCTATCCTGAGAGTTGGATATATTCGCACTGGTTTGCGTTTTTTAATCCTTTCGAGTAAATAATAAGCATGCTGGCTAAGTTGGATATTTAAAAACTTTCTATCTTAGCAGAGACTTCTGTTGGATTAATAGAAATTATTGAGCTATAGATAAGTCGGATATATACACAATCTTGCGTATAGTCAATCGTTGGCAGTAATTCTGAATCAAAGCCTAAAAAATCTGAACAATTGAATTATATTTAAAATCAAAAACTATGGGGATTACTCAAAGTGAATATGACTTTTTAATGAGTCAAGAAAAGGTTTTTGATGATTCATCAACGCCAATTGAACTTGGTCCCGCACCAATTCATTGGACTAGACAAATAAATTCATTGTCAAGTAAAGATATTTTTCTCATAGATTTTTATCGGGGGAGTATTGAAATCTTAAAATATACTGTAAACAAGCGCTACAGACAAACCATTATAATGCTTCGTTATGACAATGGTGGTAGACACACAAACCCTGATGGAGAAAAATTTGAAGGTCAACATATTCACCTTTACAAAGAAGGTTTTAATGATAAGTTTGCATACCCAGTTTCTGTTATTGGAATAGAAGAAACAGACTCAATAGAAAGAGTATTCACTAAAATATTGTATTTTTGTAATATTAAAAGAGTACCAACTATTGAAATACCAATGTTTTAAAGATGGAATGTCAACAAGTTATTACCGAGTATCTAAGGTGGATTAAGGACAACACTATAGTCAAAAGCGTTGAAGAAGGTAAAATTTGTTCAATTTCTACCCCTTTTCTAGACAGACATAATGACCATCTTGATATTTATTTAATCAAAAATGAAAAAAACCTAAAATTAACTGATAATGGTTATACTATCTCTGATTTAAGAATGTCAGGCTTTGAGATTAACACACCAAAAAGAGATAGCATTTTAAAAACCGCATTAAATGGGTTTGGAGTAAAAGTGGGTAATAGTGACGAACTCTTTGTAGATGCTACATATAATAATATTGGTCAAAAGAAACATTATCTATTACAAGCAATATTAGCAGTTAATGATATGTTTAATCTTGCACAAGAGACTGTTTATTCATTATTTAAAGAAGATGTTGAACTCTTTTTTAGAAGTAGTGGAATAATCTTTTCGAAAGATTTAAAATTAACTGGTAAAAGTGGATTTGACCATAACATTGATTTTTTAATACCTCAATCAAAAAATAAGCCAGAGCGTTTAATTAAAACAATTAATAATGCTAAAAAGGATACTGTACTATCCTCGATTATGGCATTCAATGACATCAATCAATTGAGAGAAACTAAAACACAAAACTATGTTGTATATAATGATATAGAAAAAGAAGTTTCAAAAGATATAATATATGCATTAGAGAATTATGGGGTAAAAAATATTCCTTGGAGTAAGAAAGAATTTTGTCTTTCAGAATTCACGTTGAATTAATAATCAAATTAATCGAAAAAAAGAACTACCGCTAATAAGAGGGGTAGCCAATTTGAGATGAATGAGTTAGGCAGGCGGGTCGGCACGCAGGAAATTTTCTAATGTGGGATAAATCCAACCCGAACTCTCAAATTAGTCAAACACACACACATCCGTTAGCCGATAGCACAACAGGTCTGCAAAACCCGAATTGAACCTTATTTGAATTAACATAATAAATAAGACTTCATTTGGCACGCAGTGTCTAGTCCTTTCCTATGGGTTAAGATGGTTTTGTCAAAAAGTAAAAAAATAACGAAGAAAGATTTAAAAATGATGTTGATTGGAAAAATTGTAAGCTTCGGTGTAGGTACAGTTGATACAGAAACCGCAAGCCAAATTTTTGAAACAATTACAGGTATTCATTTAACAAAATACATCGAAAAAAAATGCATAGAGCAATGCTTCATACTATCAAATATTAGACTGAATCATATTTTTTGTACATTTGTCTGAAAGAAATTTTAAAATGGATATTCAAACAACAAAACTTGAATTACTCAAAGCTATCCTGGAAAATGAAAACGCTGAATTTATCCAAAAGGGTAGCTGATTTTGTTAAAAAGGAGAAAGCCGATTTTTGGAACGAGTTAAGTCTATCTGAGCAAAATGAAATAATAAAGGGTATTGAGGAATTAGACAATGGCAAAAGAGTTACCTATGAATCATTTATAAAGAAAATTTCTAAGTGAAAGTATTCTTATCCGAACTTGCCGAATCTAAACTTCTTCGACTATCTGAATATTTACTGGAAGAATGGAGCTTAAAAATCACCCGTTATTATCTATGTGCCTTCCGATAGGCCCGTTTCCAGGCTCGCCTGGCCCAGTAGTTGCGTTTCCAGTATTTTCCCCATTTAATGCCCGACCAAATCCGCTCGTGGAAATAATAAATGGCTAGCTTTACCGTAAAATCTATTACACTGATGATACTTGCATCGCTCAGGCTTTCGTACATATTGCGCTGGGTGGTGCTGCGAAAGATGATAAAAAAGACAATAAACATTACTGATGAAGCAGCAATGCGATAAGTAAGTGCCTTAATCAGACTGCGTTGCGGACTGTCTCTATAAATTTTTTCGTCTAAATCAGCAACAGGCTCAGGCTTCTTTGCATAAATATTGGCCATAAATAATCATGAATTAAAAGCCAAATATACAACTATTCGGTTAAGCCTAACGGTGTGAATGAATTCTGGTTTGAAGATTTGGCGGGTGCTGCTTGCGCTTCATTCATGAACCTTAAGAAGTTTGCCGGTGCTTTTGAAAAAATA
>JAHRWO010000081.1 GCA_019105125.1 Flavobacterium sp. | reverse complement strand
CTCAGAAACATTAAAAACAACTTCTAAACCTGATATTTATTTTATGCAGTTTTTGAATTGTGTGGAGTAGGGATATAAAGTTCTTAGACTTGGCAAGGTTGCGAGCTTCGGAACTAACTATTTTCTATAAAAGATAAAATTTCTTGCGAAACGTAAACGTAAATTCATTTCAAAATTTACAATCTTTTCATACCAGCTGTTGTATTAGTTTTTATTTTTTTAAAATTCCTCTACGGTCAAATATTTCAAACTTATTTTTAATTTTACCATTAAAATTTCCATTGCCTAAATACTTAATTTCATCGTATTTGATGTCGGTAAGAAATTTACCATCATTATTAACCAATCCAAATTTATTGTTTAATGATACTATGTAATTAATTTCTTTGAGACTTTCAATTGAAAATTCAATATTGTCATATTTAATATCTAAAAGAATTGTTCCATCAGATTTTAATAAACCATACTTTTCATTTTGTTTTACTATAAATGTATTTTTATCAATCAGATCTATTTTATCATATTTAATATTTGTTTCCTTCCAACTATTTGAATCAATAATCACTTGTTTATCATTCTTTGTAGCTAATATTTTTTTTAGGTTAGCATAAAAAAGAAAACTATCATAATCAGTTTCTAATTTTTCATCAAAATTATTATCTAAAACATTAAATAAACCATTTTTTTTGACCAATAAGTAATTTTGATAATCAGAACAAATCTCATTTGAATACTTAATAGCTTCATATTTACTACTAATTATATTATTTTTTAAATCTATAAAAAAATTCTCTTGATTTTTATTACGTACTAATAAGCCAAATCTAGTTAGTGCAATATATTCATATTCATATGGTACAATTATTTTGTTTTCTTTATTAATTACTCCATAATTATTACCATTATATATAATTGCAAAGTTTGAAAAATAAATATTTCTCCTATGTTCTTGTATCTTATAAATTGATTTATCAATATCATTTATTGCTTGATGTTTATAGAAATAGGCATTATTATACTTATTATCGAATATTGGTTTCGAACTTGATATGGTTGACAATATTTTTGGAGTTACATAATTCCAGGCCTTTCGGTTTTCTGTCACAGGTACTTCTGTAACGGACATAAAATATTCCTTTTCTAAAAAATCATCATCTGCAGTAGCGATAACTAATTTATTGTTATCAATTGAATTCTTAAAAAATTTTACACTTATAGGATATGTTGCCCTAGAACTTACTAATTGGCAAATTTCATATGTTGGTTCGTCATAAATAAATGTTTTTAATTCTAAACATTTATCATCTTCAATTATAGAATATATAGGAAAGAAGTGAACATCATTTGGTTTTACAGACTTTTTCAAGGTACTTTCCTTCAAAAGATTATACATTATTTTCTCTTCTGCATTCATTTTAGAAATAGGCAAAAAATCAATATCATTTTGCGAATATAGAATACTTGAAAAAGTAAAGAATATAAATATAAAGGTTCTCGTCATTTGTAAATAAATTCTATATTTATTTCGATTTCGGTAAAATTATTGTCAAGAAGTAAATAATACCAAATATACCAAACTTTTTCTTGAAAAATACAACAATTTAAGAAACTATCAAAAACAAAAAAGCCTTGCAAATGCAAGGCTTTTTGTGATCGCGCCAGGATTCGAACCTGGGACCTACTCATTAGAAGTGAGTTGCTCTATCCAGCTGAGCTACGCAACCTAAATTTTTATTTTGTCGGGGTGGCAGGATTCGAACCTGCGGCCTCCTGCTCCCAAAGCAGGCGCGATAACCGGGCTACGCTACACCCCGAAAACAAAAAAGCGGAGAGACAGGGACTCGAACCCTGGCGACGGTTACCCGTCGACAGATTAGCAATCTGCTCCGTTACCACTCCGGCACCTCTCCTATTATTGTTGTAAGAACTTATCTTTTTTGCGGTTGCAAATGTATATTTTCATTCTTAAATATACAACATTTTTGGGAGATTTTTTCAATATATTTTTATAATTTTTCAAAAAACACTTACAATCAATACTATAGCATTTCAATAAAAAGCAAACCAAATTATCGAAATCTAAATAAAATCGATTTAATGATTAGAATAACCTTAAAAACCTTGCCTCATTTCGAATAAAAATAGTAAATTCGCAATTCAAATAAAAAAACCTTTCTATCATGAATAAAAAAGTAGTTATCGTTTCTGCCGTAAGAACTCCAATCGGAAGTTTCATGGGAGCTTTATCTAGTGTACCTGCTACAAAATTAGGTGCTGCTGCCATCAAAGGCGCTTTAAATAAAATCAATTTAGACCCTAAATTAGTTGACGAAGTATTAATGGGTAACGTAGTTCAAGCTGGAAACGGCCAAGCTCCTGCTAGACAAGCTGCTTTATACGCTGGTTTATCGGAAAGTGTAGCTTGTACTACTGTAAATAAAGTTTGTGCTAGTGGTATGAAAGCCGTTATGCAAGGTGCTCAAGCTATCATGACTGGCGATGCTGAAATCGTTGTTGCGGGTGGTATGGAAAACATGAGCTTGATTCCTCATTACGTTCACTTAAGAAATGGTGTAAAATTTGGACCAACTTCATTAGTTGATGGTATGCAAAAGGATGGTTTAACTGACGCATATGATAATAACGCTATGGGGGTTTGTGCTGACTTATGTGCAACCGAATACAATATTACAAGAGAAGATCAAGATAACTTCGCGATTCAATCGTATCAACGTTCGGCTGCAGCTTGGGAAGCAGGTAAATTCGATGCAGAAATAGTTCCTGTTGAAGTACCTCAAAGAAAAGGTGATCCTATTGTTATTACAAAAGATGAAG
>JAHRWO010000229.1 GCA_019105125.1 Flavobacterium sp. | reverse complement strand
GGTTTAATCGTTTTTATCATTTCAATTACGGGTGCGATTTATGTGTTTCAAGAAGAAATCACCAATTATCTTCGAAAAGATGCCATTTATCATCACGAATCCAATATCGCCAACAAACAACCGCTTTCGCTTAAAGTGTTAGAGCAAAAAGTAGATGCGTTTACCAAT
Organism: Flavobacterium sp.; assembly: GCA_019105125.1. Lineage (GTDB taxonomy): Bacteria > Bacteroidota > Bacteroidia > Flavobacteriales > Flavobacteriaceae > Flavobacterium. The sequence continues at coordinate 8,247 of JAHRWO010000229.1, read as the reverse complement.
GAAAAATATCCAATTCACTGGGTAACGGTTCCAATTGATAAAAGCCGAAGCTACATTTTCTATTACTACGAAAGAAATCCAGAAGGTTGGAATTTTTACGAAGAATATGTCGTTTACAAATCGGTTTATGTGAATCCATTTACGGGTGAAATTCGTGGTGTTTATGATGAAACTTTAGACTTTTTCAACATCATCAAATCCATTCATTTTAGTTTTATGCTGAAAACCGATTGGGGAACTTATGTTTGCGGAATTCCGACATTGATTTTTGTTTTCATGCTGATTTCGGGGATAATTTTATGGTGGCCCAAAAACAAAAACGCCAGAAAACAACGCTTTGCTTTCAATTGGAAAAACGTAAAAAGTTGGAAACGCAAAAACTACGATTTGCACAACATTTTAGGATTTTATGTTTCTTCATTAGCTTTTGTGGTGGCCTTTACGGGATTGTTTTATGCGTTTTTCTTCATTCAAGCGATTTTATACTTTGTATTTTCTGGTGGAAGCACTACGTATCCTGATTTTTCGCACATTCAAACCAAAGCGCCAATCGAAATGCGAAACGAGCACACATTGGATAAAATTGGTAAAAAAGTCGAAGAATTATATCCTGATGCGTTTCAATACAGTTTGGATTTTGGTTATGAACATTTAGATGACCACGAACATCCGAATTATGATGTGTTTGTGAAGCAACTCTCCTACTCGTATCATGTGAATCACAGTTTGATTTTTGATGAAAATTCAGGAGAATTGTTGCACCAACATTCGCATCACGACAAAAACTTAGGCGAAAAAGCAGTTGCTGCAAATTACGATATTCACATTGGTGCTATTTTCGGTATTTGGAGCAAGATTATAGCGTTGATAATTAGTTTAGTTTGTGCTTCATTACCAGTTACGGGATTCTTTATTTGGTGGGGAAAACGAAATAAAAAATAAAGTTATGTGTTGCAATTATTCCATTTTAAAACAAACCCAAAACGGCATGCTGATTTTCTTGAAAGGTTGTGGTAATTACCAATTAACCTTCAACAACCTCAACTTTAGCCTTACCGAAGACGAATTAATTGCGTTTGCAAATTACCTAAAACGTATTGATATCGACTATTGGGAAAAGGAATACGAACACTCCATTTATAAAAAGAAAATCCCTATTCCTACATTACAAAGCAATTTTATTATTCTCATTACCCGATTAGAATTGTATGAATTGCTTTTACTACTCAACTTCGAAAGCACAAACGAAATGTTAGGTTATAACGATTTAAAAAACGGAATATTTTGGAATTGAAGCTCACTTTGGTGGGCTTTTTTTTGATGGAAATTGTAAATATTTTATTATATTTCGTTTCATTATAAAAATAAGTGAAATAAAAATGCTCGAAACTTTTGATAATCTTGCCAATAAGTCATAATACTAGTTCGAGAGTTTCTCATATAAACGAATTATGTGAAATACAAAAAAACCTCAGTATTAAATTATGAATTTCAATTTTGATTTAGATCAAAGAAATTATATCAAAAAAAAAAGAATCCTTTGATTTAGAATATAAACAATCTTTTCAAGGTGTTAATAATTTAATAAAATATGCCAAGAAAATGTCGAGAAAACGAAGTAAAACGGTAGAATCTATAATAGGAAGCTTGGTCAACTTTAACAACACGAAAAGAGTGAACACTCGAGGCATCAAAAACTCAAACAAACACGTATTAATGGCAAGTTTAACTTACAACTTGAAAAAAAACTTGCGCTCAACCATCAAAAAACCAAGTGTTTTAGCCCAAGTTATTTCCCTAAAACAAGGGAAGTGCTTTACTTTTGTAAAAACAGTCTATCAAGACTTTATAATCTCAAATTTAAGCACCCGAAATTTTAGAATTTTGAATTACATTTAAAAAACAAACCTCGCTTAAAGTGCTTAAACGAGGTCGAAATTTTATGTTTTTTGAAATCTTATTTAAAAAATGGTAGTTGTGCAACAGTTACAACAGTTTTGCCCAATGATGGATAATTCACTATATTTAAGCACCTTACAATAAAAACTACAGGCTTAACTGTCAGTGACGAGCTACAAAATCCAATACTAGGCAAAGCAGCTATAAGTTAAAAAACTTCTTTATAGCTACTTTCCATTTTAAACTACAAGAAAAAAAATTATTTTGTAAATAACAATTCTCTATACTTTGTTAATGTCCAAATTTCATCGTCAATTAACAATTCTAATTTGTCGGCATGGTAACGAATTTCCTCGAAGTAAGGTTTTACTTTATCGCAATACGCATCGGCCATTTTTTCTGTACTTGTTAAGGCGTTTGCTTTTTTGCGCTCTTCGGTCATTTTTTCTACTTTCGTATTGATACCTTCAATGTGTTCTGAAATTTCTTTGATTAATTTGATTTGCTCTTTGGCTACTTTTTCAAAATCCTTACCAAAGATTTCTTTTAACCCTTTTACGTTTTCAATTAAGACATTTTGATATTTAATCGCCGTAGGAACCACATGATTACGAGCAATGTCGGCTAATACACGACCTTCGATTTGAATTTTCTTTACGTAATCTTCCAATTCAATTTCGTAGCGAGACTCAACCTCTACAGGATTCATTACGCCCATTTCACCAAACAATTCAACTGCTTTTTTAGAAACTTTAGCTTTTAATGCTTGAGGCGTTGTTTTATGATTACTTAAACCACGTTTTTTAGCTTCTTTTTCCCAAGCTTCGCTGTAACCATCACCTTCAAAAAGGATGGCTTTTGTTTTCTTGATATATTCTCTTAAAACATTGAAAATTGCTTCGTCTTTCTTTAAATCGTTTTTCTCAATTAAAGCATCCACTTCATTTTTAAAATCTTTTAATTGTTTGGCTACAATCGTGTTAAGAGTCGTCATAGAAACCGCACAATTTGCAGAAGAACCTACTGCTCTAAATTCAAATTTATTTCCTGTAAATGCGAATGGTGACGTTCTGTTTCGATCGGTATTATCTAACATTACATCAGGTAATTTTCCTACTACATTTAATTTTAAATCGGTTTTTTCTTCTGGAGATAATTTACCTTTTGAAACACCTTCTAATTCGTCTAACACTTTAGATAGCGCATCTCCAATAAAAATAGAAATAATGGCGGGTGGCGCTTCATTAGCTCCTAAACGATGGTCGTTACTTGCCGACGCTATTGAAGCTCTTAATAATTCTTCGTAATCGTGAACTGCTTTAATCGTATTAATGAAAAACGTTAAGAATTGTAAGTTACTCATCGGCGTTTTTCCTGGAGATAATAAGTTGATTCCAGTATCGGTAGCCAATGACCAGTTATTATGTTTTCCAGAACCATTCACTCCTTTAAAAGGTTTTTCATGGAATAGTACTTTAAAGTCATGACGCTCTGCAACTTTTTGCATTACGTCCATCAATAAAGAATTGTGGTCTACTGCTAAGTTCGTTTCTTCGAAAATTGGCGCTAATTCAAACTGATTTGGCGCTACCTCGTTGTGACGCGTTTTAACTGGAATTCCTAACAACATACACTCGTTTTCTAAATCGCGCATGTACTGTAAAACACGAGTTGGAATTGAACCAAAATAATGATCTTCCAATTGTTGTCCTTTAGCTGAAGTATGGCCTAATAAGGTTCTTCCTGTTGCTAAAATATCAGGTCTTGAATTTGCCAAAGCACTATCTACAAGGAAATATTCTTGTTCCCAACCTAACGTTGGCGATACTTTTTTAACATTTTTATCAAAATACTTTGCTACTTCAGTTGCTGATTCATCGATAGCATGAAGTGCGCGTAATAAAGGCGTCTTATTGTCTAAAGCTTCACCTGTATACGAAACAAAAACCGTTGGAATACACAAGGTAGTTCCAAAAATAAATGCTGGTGAAGTTGGATCCCAAGCCGTATAACCTCTTGCCTCAAAGGTGTTTCGAATTCCTCCATTTGGAAAAGAAGATGCATCTGGTTCTTGTTGCACTAATTGACTTCCTCCAAATTTTTCAACAGGATCACTACCATCAGGAAACGTTTCGAAGAACGCATCATGCTTTTCTGCAGTTGTTCCTGTTAAAGGTTGAAACCAATGGGTATAATGAGTTACTCCTTTTGATAATGCCCACTCTTTCATTCCCAAAGCAATATAATCGGCAATTTTTCGGTCGATTTTTACTCCTTCAGCAGCAGCTTTAACAGCTTTGTAAGCCTCGGGTGTTAAAAACTGTCGCATCGCTTTATCTCCAAAAACATTACTACCAAAAATAGCTGATTTTCTGTCCAATTCTTCTACGTGAACTGGTTTTCTGTCGGTTGCCTTTCTTAAAGCTTGAAAACGAAATGTTGACATAATTTATGTGTGTTTAAAGTTATACCCCTGAAAAGTTATGCAAATATATAAATTTTTTAAATATTTTTACAAATACCCCTATTTTTTTAGGGGTAAAAATATTTTTTACTAATTTTACATTATGAAAACATTAAATTTATACATGATTTTGTTAGGTTGCACCCCAAAAGGCCGCTTTACCGAACAACACGATATCTTTTTTGGTATTGGAAGTAGTTTAAAAGAATTGATTCCTGATATGAAAGATTTTTGGCCCGAAGCTAAAGGCAGAATTCATATTGATGCTTGGCAAAAAGTAACTATTGTTGATGGATTTGCAATTGAAATTATTAACAATAATGAAAAATTAGCTCAAGAAGAACAATTGTTCTTTCTGAATTTAGGCGGATACGAAGAAGGAGAATTTGAAGAATACCATTACAAAGCATTAGTGGTTGCCAAAACAAAAGCCGAAGCCATTAAAAAAGCCAAACAAACTACTTTTTACAAACATTGCGGTTTTAAAGGAGCCGAATCGCACATTGATGATAAATACGGAATTGATGTAGATGATATCCACAATATTGAAGAAATCCTTTCGGAGAAATTCAAATCGCACTATCGTTTGAAAATAACAAAAACCAATGTAATTTCAGAAGATAAAAAATACATTGGTTATTTAAAATTGGATAAAATATCGGTATAAAAAAGAGCTATCGGAATGGATAGCTCTTTATATTTAAAGACTTTTAATATTATTCGGATTAATTCCGTAAGCTTGAATAACTGCATCATAATCATTAAAATCGACTTGTTGCGCACCTCTATTTGAAAAATATCCTGGAATAATTACAATTCTAAAAGTTTGGTTAAAAATAAACTCAGGAGTTTCTGCTAAATTATAAGTACCATCTGCATAAATAGTAAAATCTTCTCTACTAAAATCATAATCATAATCTAATTCATCTCCTCCACTCAAATATAATGTACGAGGAATCAATTGCCACACAGGTGTATTAGAATCTATAACATCCGACATTCTATAAATTAATATATTATCAGAAGCATAAATTTGAGGATTTAAAGTTCTATAAATAAAATATCCTCCTGTTGAACTATTGAAACTAAAATTGACATTTCTCAATTCAAAAACCTCAGCAATAGTATCGTTATCCACATTATCTTGAACTTCGTTAACTGTACAACTTTGAAGTGTTATCATCCCGATAAAAGCTATCAATAAAGTAATTTTCTTCATAATCTTTAATTTTTAAATGTTTTCCTATTTAGATATAACCAATTGTTGTGCCAAAAATTTATCACACTTTATTTTCGTATCTTTGAAACTTCAAAAAAGCTTGTAAAATGGGAAGAAATAATCCAAAAAACATAAAAGCGCATAACGATAAACTTCACAAAGAAAAAGCTAAAGAAAAAGCTAAAAAGAATGCTCGAGCAGAAAAATTAAAAGAAATTACTAGAAAATTTAACGAATCTAAACAATAATTTATGTCGAATTGTTACTGCGGAAATACCGTTTCGTTTCAAGATTGTTGTGAACCTTATATCAAAGGAATAAAAAATGCTCCGACTGCCGAAACTTTAATGCGCTCCCGTTATAGTGCTTTTGCAACAGGAGCAGCTGATTATTTAGTAAATACTACACATATTTCTAAAAGAAAATACCATAATAAAAGAGATATTTTAGCTTGGAGTCAAGCCAACAAATGGTTAAAACTAGAAGTTTTAGCTTCAACTGAAACTACCGTAACTTTCAAAGCGTATTATTTAGATGAAAATTTAAAAGCGCAAGTCCATTATGAACATTCTACTTTTAAATTGGAAAATGGGAAATGGTTTTATGTGGATGGAGAATTTGAATAAAATGTATCCTCTTTCCATTTTAATGGATTTTGTTCAATATAATTTTGAATGGTATCAAATGATTTTGAATTCCGAATAATATGGTCGTAAAATCTGGATTGCCAGGCGAAATTAGGATTGATTTGACGTGACATTTTGGTCACAATCGATTTGTATGAACCTACAATCGATGAAATGGTATTTTTCCCTGATTTTGAAAACGGGATGAACCAATAATTGAATTGGTATGAATTGTAGAGACAAGGCAATGCTTTGTATCTACAAATGATTCATCATTCGTTTTATTAATAATTAAAATCCCATGAACATGATTCGGCATCACCACAAAATTTCCTAATTCTACCATGGAAAAATGATTGGGTATTTCATACCAAAATTTTTCTGCCAATTTTCCTATTTCGGATAATTGCATTTTTTGATTTTGAATTTGACCAAAAAAATGATGTCGATTATGGGTGCAAATGGTGATAAAATAGGCTCCGTTATTGGAATAATCCCACGTTTGTAGACGCGCAGAGGAAATGCGGTATTTGTTTTTAAATTTATTTTGCATGGCGTGTAATGTTATATCGTATTACGAAATAATGAAAATATTTTGGGAATTGGAAATATTTTTTTTTGAATGGATTCAAAAAAAGAGACAAGGCAATGCCTTGTCTCTACAGAATATATTTTTTTATTTATTACATATTTCTTCGGTATTGACCACCAACCTCGAATAATGCACTGGTGATTTGTCCTAACGAACACACCTTAGCTGCATCCATTAATTTTTCAAAAATATTTTGGTTTTGAATAGCAGCTTCCTGAATTATCGAAATTTGATTCTCAACTTCTTTGGCTTTTGCCTTATGTAAATTCTCTAAGGTTTTAATTTGGAATTGTTTCTCCTCTTCTGTTGCACGAATTACTTCAGCTGGAATCACGGTTGGAGAACCTTTGGAACTCAAGAACGTATTCACACCAATGATTGGGAATTCTCCTGTATGTTTCAAAGTTTCGTAATACAACGATTCTTCTTGAATTTTACTTCTTTGATACATCGTTTCCATTGCACCAAGAACTCCTCCTCTTTCGGTAATTCTATCAAATTCAGCTAAAACCGCTTCTTCCACTAAATCAGTTAATTCTTCAATGATGAACGAACCTTGAATTGGATTTTCGTTTTTTGCTAATCCTAATTCTTTATTAATAATCAACTGAATTGCCATCGCACGACGTACTGATTCTTCTGTTGGAGTCGTAATTGCCTCATCATAAGCATTCGTATGTAACGAGTTACAGTTATCATAAATCGCATATAACGCTTGTAAAGTCGTACGAATATCATTGAAATCAATCTCTTGCGCGTGTAACGAACGTCCAGAAGTTTGAATGTGGTATTTCAACATTTGCGCTCTTTCGTTAGCTCCGTATTTATGTTTTAAGGCTTTTGCCCAAATCTTACGTGCTACTCTACCAATTACTGCATATTCAGGATCAATACCATTAGAAAAGAAGAACGATAAATTCGGACCGAAGTCATTGATGTTCATTCCTCGACTCAAATAATATTCCACATAAGTGAAACCATTCGCTAACGTAAACGCTAACTGCGTAATAGGATTAGCTCCTGCTTCCGCAATGTGATAACCTGAAATCGAAACCGAATAGAAATTACGTACATTTTGTTTGATGAAATATTCTTGAACGTCTCCCATCAAACGCAACGCAAATTCAGTTGAGAAAATACAAGTGTTTTGTGCTTGATCTTCTTTCAAAATATCCGCTTGAACCGTTCCACGAACTTGTGCTAACGTTTTTACTTTAATATCTTGATAAATATCTGCTGGTAACACTTGGTCTCCAGTAACACCTAATAACAACAATCCTAAACCATCATTTCCTTCTGGTAATTCTCCGTTGTATCTTGGTCTTTCTAAGCCTTTATCGTCGTAAAGTTCTTTTTTCTTTTTCTCAACTTCCGCTTCTAAACCGTTTTCTTTGATGTATTTCTCACAGTTTTGGTCAATAGCCGCATTCATAAAAAATCCTAACAA
>JAHRWO010000227.1 GCA_019105125.1 Flavobacterium sp. | reverse complement strand
GTTGTTCTTTATTTGCTCAAAAAACCATTAAACATACCGTGGTTTCTGGTGAATCCATCTATTCCATTGCTAAAAAATATGATGTAAGTGAATCCGACATTTATGAATTAAATCCAAAAGCTAAAGGTACTTTACTTCAATTAAAAACGGTTTTGTTGATTCCAAATAAGAAATCAAATTCTAAGACTTCAAAGGAAAAAGAGGTTACAAAAAATGCAAATCCAGAGACTCATATCGTTGCTTCTGGTGAGTCTTTATATAAGATTGCCAAAATATATGACATCAGCTTGGAAAAGTTAAAAGAATTGAATCCTGATGTTAAGGCTGAAACTATGCAGATAGGTGATAAGATTCTTATTTCGGTCAAAAAAGAATCAGCTAAACCTAAAGTAAAAACACCAAATCAAACACAAGAATCTACTAAGCTAGAGCAAAAGGTAGCACTTGAAGAACAAAAAGAAAAGAAAAAGGAAGACCAAAAATTGGTGGTAAAACAAGAAACTGTTGAAACGTCACCACTAATCAACATAGATGCTAATTTGTGTATAGATGAAATAGGTAATCACGTACATACTGTTAGTAAAGGTGAAACCTTATATAAACTATCTAGAAAATATAAAGTTAGCGTTAGGGATTTGGAAGAAATGAATCCTGAAATAATAGCTAATTTACCTATTGGTTATGAAGTCATCGTTAAAAAAGGAAATTTAGAAGTAGTAAATCACCAAAATGAAGCTGCAAAAGCGCCAAAATTTGAAGAAGAAATCTCTCTTGAACATATGTCAAAAATTGATTTCTTAATTGCTAAGGCCTCTCAACATTTAGGTACGCGCTACAGAGGAGGTGGAACTTCAAGCGCTGGGTTTGATTGCTCGGGTTTGATGTTTACCACTTTTAAGCACATCGATATGACGCTGCCACGTTCTTCTAGTTCAATGGCTGTTGGTGCTGGGTATAAAATCGATAGGAGTCAGGCTAGAAAAGGCGATTTAATCTTTTTTACTACAAACGGAAGAGGAAGTATCAACCATGTAGGAATGATTACTGAGATTAACGGAGATGAAATTAAATTTATTCATTCTTCGGTTCAAGCGGGAGTTATAATTTCATCTACGGAAGAACCTTATTATAAAAGACGTTTCATTCAAATTAATCGTGTTTTAGAAAACTAATCGATGGTTTTCTACATGATATTTATCATTTTACTTCTAACTGTTAGCCTGTAAATTCGTAACCTCTAAAAGTTACGTTATGAAAGTAGAACAAATCTATACAGGTTGTATTGCGCATGCTGCTTATTACATAGAAAATAATGGTGAAGCTGCTATTTTTGATCCATTACGCGAAGTCCAACCTTATATCGACCGTGCCAAAAAAGATAATGCCAAAATCAAATATGTTTTTGAAACCCATTTTCATGCCGATTTTGTGAGCGGTCATTTGGATTTAAAAGCCAAAACGGGAGCTCAAATTGTATTTGGACCAACTGCAAACCCTAATTATGAAGCTTTAATTGCTGCTGATGGTCAAATTTTTACCATTGGAAATTATAAAATAAAAGCCATTCATACACCTGGTCATACCATGGAAAGTACAACGTACTTGTTGATTGATGAAAACGATAAGGAACACGGAATCATATCAGGTGATACCTTGTTTATTGGTGATGTTGGTCGCCCTGATTTGGCCCAACACGTAGTTGCCGATTTAACTCAGGATAAATTAGCTCGCTTATTGTATCGTTCACTCCGTGAAAAAATCTTGCCGCTTTCAGATGATTTAATTGTGTATCCCAATCATGGTGCGGGTAGTGCTTGTGGAAAAAACATGAGTAAGGAAACTACAGATACTTTAGGCAATCAAAAGCGAACCAATTATGCGCTTCGACCAGATATGACAGAAGACGAGTTTGTAAATGAATTACTTACGGGATTGACAACGCCGCCAGGTTATTTTCCAAAAAATGTATTGCTAAATTTAAAAGGATATGAATCCTTAGATAAAGTAATTGAAAAAGCAAAGAAACCTCTACATCCAAATGAATTTGAAGCTTTAGCGAATGTGTCTGGTGCTTTAATTTTAGATACCAGAAATGCAAATGATTTTGCAAAAGCGTTTATTCCAAATAGTATTAATATTGGTATCGATGGCAGTTTTGCTATGTGGGTAGGAGAGATGATAACTGATATCAATCAGGCAATTCTTTTGGTAACCGAACCGGGTAGGGAGGAAGAATGTATGATCCGACTTTCAAGAGTAGGATATGATAATACTATAGGGTATTTAGAAGGTGGATTTTCATCATGGAAACAATCAGCTAAAGAAATTGATACTTTAAAAAGAATCTCAGGTACAGAGTTGGAAGAGTGGTTCAAAAAAGAGCAGGTTCTACTTTTTGATGTTCGTAAGAAAAGTGAATTTGATTCGGAACACCTGTTACATTCCGTCAATATTCCATTGAATCAATTGAATGCTAAGTTAGATAGTTTTCCTAAAGATAAATCCTTTGTGATTTACTGCGCTGGTGGTTATCGCAGTATGATTGCAGCTTCTATTTTAAAACAAAGAGGATATGATAATTTTGTAGATGTTACAGGAGGATTTAATGAAATTGCAAAAACATCTTCATTACCTAAAACAGAATATGTTTGTCCGAAGACTTTATTGTAAAAAAAAGAGGATGTTTCACTGAGAATACAGCCTCTTTTTCTGACCAAATCAATCTAATTATTTTTTAAAAAATTATAAATTTCATCTTTAAGAAACACACGGTCTTTTCTAAGCTGTGATAATTCATCATCCATAGCTAATTCTTCATCGGTTTCAATTTTATAGATTTTTTCGTCTAATTCTGTGTACGAGTGCACTAATACTTGAAATTCATCATTATGATGATACAAGTCTTTAATCTTGTCTGCGAACTCAGGGAAATCAAGGTAAATAGGATGTTTCGTTATCATAACTGCTGGTTTTAAAATTTCTACACTCAAAGTTAGCTACTTAAAACCATTAATGATATGACAAATGTCATTTATTGACTATTATTTTTTCTTCTTAGAAATCAATTTTTCATATTTAGCTGATTGATCTTTAGAAAGAATTTTTCTCATTTCTATATTAAAGTTTTCAGCTAATGTTTCAAGCATATCTTTCTTTTTTAAATCTTCATATTCTGTAGATTCAATTATTTCTTTAGATTTGGATTGATTATCTTTTAAAAGATTTTTTACAATGGCTTCTTGAAATCCGTCTAAGGTTAATTCTTTTTTTAAGGTTTCCAAAGTAGTTTCTACTACATCAATTTTTTTGTTTTGACCTCCGTTGTTGTACTGACTTGGGCCAATTCTTCGGTCTACTTGTGCATGAGCATCATAAAAACAAATCCCGATAAGGAAGATAAATAAAATTTTTCTCATAATTTTTAAATTGGTTCAGCATACAAATCGAACTCTGTTGCATCGGTTATTTTCAAATTTACAAAATCACCTGTTTTTAAATAGTATTTTGAAGCGTCTACTAACACTTCGTTGTCAACATCTGGACTATCAAATTCGGTTCTTCCGATAAAGTATTGCCCTTCTTTTCTGTCGATAACACATTTGAATACTTTACCAATTTTTTCCTGATTCAAATCCCAAGAAATTTGGGATTGTAAATCCATAATTTCAGCTGCACGCGCTTGTTTTACTTCTAAAGGTACATCATCTTCTAAAGCAAATGCACCTGTATTTTCTTCATGTGAATACGTAAAACATCCCAGACGTTCAAACTTCATTTCTTGAACCCAATCACGAAGAATTTCAAAATCTTCTTGTGTTTCTCCAGGATATCCTACAATTAAAGTAGTTCTAATTGCTATACCTGGAACTCTTTCTCTAAATTCTTGCAATAATTTAGTCGTTTTTTCTTTTGTTGTGCCACGTTTCATCGATTTTAGGATAGTATCTGAAATGTGTTGCAACGGAATATCGATGTAATTGCAAATTTTTGGTTCACGTTTCATAATGTCTAAAACATCCATCGGGAAACCACTAGGGAAAGCATAATGTAAACGAATCCACTCAATTCCTTCAACTTTTACTAAGTTTTCGAGTAATTCGGCAAGATTGCGTTTTTTGTATAAATCTAAGCCATAATAAGTTAAATCTTGTGCGATTAAAATTAATTCTTTAACTCCTTTTTTGGCTAATCCTTCCGCTTCTTTTACTAATTTTTCAATGGGTTGCGAAACATGTTTTCCTCGCATTAAAGGAATCGCACAAAAACTACATGGTCGGTCACAACCTTCTGCAATTTTTAAATAGGCGTAATTTTTTGGAGTAGTTGTTAAACGTTCACCTAATAATTCATGTTTGTAATCTGCACCTAAAGCTTTTAATAAAAGAGGCAATTCAGTAGTTCCAAAATACTGGTCCACATCTGGAATTTCTTTTTCTAAATCAGGGCGATATCGTTCAGATAGACAACCTGTAACGAATACTTTATCAACTAAACCTTGATCTTTTTTGTCTACATATTCCAAAATCGTATTCACCGATTCTTCTTTGGCGTTGTCAATAAAACCACACGTATTAATTACTACAATATTGCCTTCTTCCTCATGCGCTACCTCTTTTCCATTTGCTTTTAATTGTCCCATTAAAACTTCACTGTCATACGTGTTTTTGGAACATCCAAGAGTAATTACATTGATTTTATTTTTCTTTAACGATTTGGTTCTCATGCTATTAAATTTGAGGTGCAAAATTACATAAAATTATTAGTAGAAGCACCAGCGTTTGGGATTTTTTTAATCTTTTGGTCCCGCTTTCCGCTATACCTGCTAAGGCGGGATTTCGCTCTCATTGAGGCTAGGAGTAATGGTTTGAGAATAAAAAAAACCACTTCATTTCTAAAGTGGCTTGTTCGGTATTCTGTAAACCTTTTTAAAAATTAATCGAGTAGGTTACTGTAACGTTGTTTTGAGTATTTCTAATCCTGGCTGGATCTGTCATTCCAGAAGAAATTAAGTTTTGATTGAAATTTCTATGTGAATATGCGTAAGAAATATCTAATCTGCTTTCGCCAAAATTATAACCCATTCCAGCGGAATAACCTGATAAATCCCCAATGATGTCATTAGTTTTGTAAGGACTTTGCTCAAAGAGATATCCTCCTCTTAAAGTCACCTGTTTGATTTTATATTCACCACCAATTCTAAGTTCATATGCTGTTGTAAGATCGTTGCTTAATTGTAAATTGATATCATCAAAATTGTTTTGACCAGCGTTTTTATATTGTGTATTTCCAAAATCTTTTGCAGCGACATCTAAGCTGATTAATCCTTTCTTACCAAAGATATACGTTGCGCTACCAGTAATTTTACTTGGAGTTCTAAGTTTGTAGGCAGGGAAAATAAAAATAGGTCCTTCGTAATAGCGATTTTGATCACCTGCAGGTACATTTACATTTCCATATGTGTATAAATCCTGAATTAGCTCCTCATTAAGTCTGTACCATGTAGAAGATTCATAAGAAGCTCCTAGTCGTAAAGATTGGTTCACTTTGTAGATAGCTCCTAAGTTAAAAGAGAATCCAGAGCCATATGTGCTCAATTGATTGTCAAATACAATTTCTCTAACGGTTGGCTGTGTACTTGGATTAGCAGGATTGCTGTTGTATTCGTAAAGTCTACTTACAGTTGTATAATCTGTAAAGTGAGCATTTAAATTTAATCCCAAGAATAATTTATTCTTATAACTTGTTGCCAAATTTGCGGTTAATTTACCATTATACCCGTTAGCTGTTGCAAAGTAGTCTTGAAAGTAATTTCCTCCAGGAGCTACATTTGAAACGAAAACATTTGGGTCGGCAGTTGATGGATTGATGATGTATGTTTCATATCCCATTTCGTACTGAATGTCATTAAAACGGGTATTTGCAAAAAAATTGGCTTGATCTACAAAATATTGCGATATAGAATTTGTAGGATTCACACCCGCTACATACATGCGATTGTCAAAATTTCTTGTGTTGTCGTAGTTGAATGCTAACACGATTTTATTCCAATCTGATTTACCTGATTTTTCATTGAAAACAAATACTGCACCAATTTGGTTTAAATCAAGAGTACTGTAATTTTCATTACCTTTACTACCAAAATATCTAGATTCGTTACAATTATTAAAATTAGAAACCGAAACACTCGCGAAGTTATTGTTGAAAAATAACGAACCTGCGGGATTAATATTAATGGCTGATAAATCACCTCCAACGGCACCAAAAGCGCCACTCATTCCTCTAAATCTTGCAGTTCCATTCATGTTGTCTACTGCATATCTTAGAGCGTCAGCAGAAGTTAATTCTTGTGCTATTCCCACTATTGATAAATTAAGAGCTAAAATCAAAAATATCTTTTTCATATAAATTATATTAAACTAAATTAACCTCTACCGCCTCTAGAACCTCCGCCTCCTCTTGAGCCTCCGCCTCCAAATCCTCCACCAGAACTTCTTGGTGAAGAAAAACCACCGCTTCTTGGACTAGAATAATTGTTATTTCTCGGCGTAGAGTAGTTGTTGTTTCTTGGAGTAGAATACTCATTATTTCTTGGCGTAGCGTTATTGTTTCTTGGAGAAGAGTAATTGTTGTTTCTTGGTGTAGAATAATTATTATTTCTAGAATTTGAACTAGGTCTTATCCCATTTTCTTGTACTCTGTTACTGTTTCTGCTGTTAAAATTTGGTCTTTGAGAACTTGTTCGTCCATTGTAAATGGAATTACGGCCAGCATTATAATTGTTGTATCCACCTCTTCTGCCGTTGTTGTAAATAACATCTCTACCACCGTAATAGCCTCCATTCCAGCCATAGTTAGGATAATACCAATTGTTCCAGCCCCATCCAGCGCCGTACCAAGAATTCCACCCGAATCCTAAGCCCCAACCAGAACCATACCATGAGTTCCAACCTAATCCCCAACCTGGGCCATACCAAGAATTCCAACCCCAATTCCAACCGCCTCCCCAATAAGGCGAATACCAGTTATTCCAGCCCCAACCATTATTGAAGTAATTAATGGTTACATCTCCTGTAGCATTGTTACCCCATCCTGCATAATTGTTGTTGCCGTATTCGTTTCTATAAATAGTTACAACTGTATCTTGAACGGTAGAGCTGTAATTGTCAACATCGGTGAAAATAACAAAGTCTTCACGCATGCTTCTAAATTGCTGTGCATATCGATTGGATTGTTCCGTGTTTTGATTGTTATTTCGATTTTCATTTTGGATGTAAGTATTGTCTGAACCATAAACACCATCATTATCATAATAGGATACATTTTGGTAAGAACCACAGGAGGTTGCTGTTATAGCCAGTAGTCCAAGTAAAGAAAATGTGGCTTTTTTTAGGGTAAATTGGTAATAACTTTTCATAACTATTTTTTTTTATTGTTGGACACCTCAAATTTAACTATTTTTGCCAAACTATTTAGTTAAAAAATATATAAACAATTTTTGTGCCAAAATATTCGTAATGAGCAAGAACTTAACAACAAGAGCGGAAGATTATTCCAAATGGTATAACGAACTAGTCGTAAAGGCTGATTTAGCAGAAAATTCAGGAGTTAGAGGCTGTATGGTGATTAAGCCATATGGTTATGCAATTTGGGAAAAAATGCAAGCTGAACTAGATAGAATGTTTAAAGAAACTGGACATAGTAATGCTTATTTCCCCTTGTTTGTTCCAAAAAGCATGTTTGAAGCAGAAGAGAAAAATGCAGAAGGATTTGCTAAGGAATGTGCCATTGTGACGCATTATCGTTTAAAAAATGACGAAGAGAGACCAGGGAAATTAATGGTAGATC